>NZ_KQ971093.1:50509-51362 GCF_001580195.1 Akkermansia sp. KLE1798 | reverse complement strand
GGATTGTCCCATTCCTTGTCTCCCTGAGCTTTCAAGCGGGATTCCTCCTCCAAACGCGCCTTCCAGAGCCTCATGCGCGCCAATCCTTCCAGAGCAAACTCCCGTGTCCCGCACTGCGCCACAGCAACATATACCGCACTATAAGTACGTTCGTCCGCAAGGCACCGGCATGCGATAGAGGCCGGAGACCCGTACTTCCTCACTACAAATTGGAATCCCATTTTTTTCAGCCAATCCAAGCGGCAATGTGTCATCCGCTGAGGATGCGGACCGGAGGCCTCCGTTATTTTGTACCGGGAAGCATCCGGAAAACCCAGCTTATCCATCAACGGCTTCCAGATTTTTCCAAAAGCCGGAATCACGTCACCAGGTGGAGCCTCCGGAGGCGGAGGCCGGTTCTCGTAGCGGATCGTCCGGTACATATGGTCGTATTTCAGCTTTTTAGCCTTCGGCAGCACGGAAAGTATTTCCCGCTCCGCATCCACTCCCTTGCTCAATCCCTTCTGCACACGGACGAATTCACGCAAAACCGGAACCAGCTCGTCCTGCCGGATCGTCGGCGAGTCGTACTCCAGGGGCCAGTCGAAGTAATAGCCGCCTGCCACATCTTCCGTAACAACAGAAACATTCCCTTTCACGAAGGAACGCAGCCGTCTCCACCCGCGTTGCGCATCCACGTAATAGATCCACATTTCATCGCCCTGTTCGTGCAGTTCCATGTTATCCTGCGAAGGAGTTTCATAAGCTCCGATGCCGAGCCATACAGCCATAATGCGTGGGAGCACCTTTCCGCTACCATACCAGAACACAAATGAGTGAACAATATGCCCTTTTTTGTTCATTACCAGCCACG
>NZ_KQ971093.1:0-50409 GCF_001580195.1 Akkermansia sp. KLE1798 | reverse complement strand
GTTTTTTCTGTAAGAGGTGTAAACGTCATCCACTTCCCCCATTCCGACATCGATTCTTTTTCCCACGAATCATGCCAGTTTCCCTTCACGAAATACATGCCCACCCGCGCATCTGCGGGAACAGCCGTCCAGAACAATAAAAGTATCAGCAATAACTTTTTCATATCAATTAATCAATCGGTGTTCCGTATCTCCCTCAGAAATATACCATCGGTCATTCACTATTCCTTCATTTCGCTTGTCAATGAATTCATTCAACGTCATGGTGCCTACTTCGTGTTCTCCCTGTGGCGGCCTTTGCCCGTCCGTCGTCTTCTTACAAGGTGTACCGTCATAGACTTTTCCTCCATAGATCCCCACCTGATGGCCCCAGTCATACTTGCGCAGGATATCCTGTGCAGTAGCTTCTCCATCCGTCACCAGATTCTGCATGGAACGGAATAAGGCGGCAGCCTCCACACAAATCAGGAATATGTTGTCTTCGGCAAAGTTGCTCACCATTTTGTTGAGGAAAATGTCATGCACGTACCCTTTTCCTTTCGGATATTTGCGACTGTACTTCGGAAGAAAATCTTCAGGATACCAGCTTTTTTGATAAATCCCCTTCACCAGCATTTTGGCATATTCCCCCGGCTCCGAACATGTTTGGGCTTCCTCTTTTGGGGCAGGGCGCAAAAGTATATTGACAGCCAATTCGATGCCATTTTTCCAGATCTTGGTGTCCTTACTTGCGCTTTGGTCAATTTCCGCCTGTCTCAGGATCAGGAAGGTATCCTGGATCGTGGTTCGGTGAACCTTTTCCAGGTAAATATCATCCTTGTCCTCCTTGAGAACCCATTCCAGATCGATTTTCCCCTTGCGCATCTTGTCGCCCAGAGGTGCCTCAGCCGAAAAACGGCCTGTCAGGAGCAACTTTCCGACTTCAATAGATTTCTTGATCTCTCCCTGCAATTTTAAACTCCCCAGAAGGCTGCTTTTGTCATCTTCATCAAATTTTTCCGCCCTTGCTCCCCACTGAAAGGGTTCCAGCTGCTTTGCGGTCAGTTTTTTGGATGAGAGCTGAAGTACGGTTTCCACCACTGGCTGCGACTTGACGGGATAAACAACGGCCATGTTCTGATTCACCAGCTTGCCGTCCTTGAATTCAGGCTTGTCGTTGATGACCTTTCCCCTCACCTTGTCCACCAGATCAAATGCGTCATTGCTGATTTTACCGGGAACGGTATTGAACGCAATGGATTTGACCCGCATCTCCAGGCGGGGATCCTGCACGAATACGCGGCGCAACTGCCCGCGCTTTTCCTTCCATTCCTCCTTTTCTCCCGGGGATTTGAGCCGTGCGCGCATGCAAACCAGAATGCGGTGATCATTTTCCGGCTGGATATTCTGGAGATCCGCCTCATACGGATATTCCCAGGACAGTTCTTCTTCCTTGGGCTTTACGTAGCCCCGGTCATCCTCCATCTTCCATACCAGCTTGGCCTCCACTTCCGCATTCGTCTCCCGGTGAACAGTGGGAATGAATTTGCAGGAAGCCCGGAAATGTTCCCTGTTGTTCTCCGAGGTACGGATATAAACAAAGCTGTCGGAATCCTGGCTGTGCTCCAGTTCCACAATGTGCTTGGTCACGTTTTCGGAAGTAACCGTCAGATTATCTGTTTTCTTCCAACGGGCATCATCCACATCCACTTCTTCCGGTTTCCGATCCTGGGCATATCCGCAGGCGAACAGGCAGGTCCAGACACCGAAAACCGCACCGGCAGTCGGCAATAGGCGTAATACGTTATTCTTCATCATTATTTTCGGGTTGTTGAGGGGGAGCTTCCTTGAGAAAACGTTTCAGTTCCTCCAGGGACATTTGCGGGCGGGATGCCGAACCCGGAAGATACTGCTTCCAGTCAATGCCGCGGGCCGCCATTTGGGACAGCTCTTCCCGGCTCAGGGGAAGAACGTTGGGGCTGTTGGGCCTCCATTCCCTGGAACGATAAATGACGCTGCGTTCCTGCAGCTCGTTCCATGAACGGATACACGCCTTATCAAAAGCGTTCCTCAAGTCGCCGTCCCAGAGTTTCAGGGAAAACTGCCATACTCTCAGCAATTCCCGGTGCTGCACGTTTTCGGCGCGGGGCATCAGATGCTTCTGCATGGACCTGTAGGCCCGGAGACGGTCCCGCTCCCCGCGGTCCCACCGGGAGGGAGAAGGCAGGTAATCCGTAAAAGCCCCGCTCCACAGGGAAAGAACGTCCATGGGCAGGTCACCCCCTGCCGACAAACCGTTTACGGAAGGAATATAAGGATCCCTGGACGCCAGGATGGGCAACGTGTCGTATTTCCCGTCCAGCCTTGTCACAAAAACACCGTTGACGATCGTATTAAACGACGCATTGCGCCTTACGGTGAAACCGCATGAGACGGGCCCCTTTACCAAAAACCTCTTGTACACGCCGTTCCCCGCAAAATCCTTCACCCGCGTCCGCGCTTCCACCGGCTTCCCCTGCTGGTCGAATATTTCCTCCTTCCTTTTGTCCATATTCCTGCCCCAGGCCCCTTGGGGAGGCTCTTTCCCCTGGAGAAACCGCATCCGGTTCCCCTGGATCAGGAAATTAACAAGGCCCGGATATTTCGGCTTCCATGTCCGGGCTTCCAGGAGAAAATCCCGGTAGCCGTTGTTCCCCTCCCTGCCGTTCGGATTGTAAAAATACAGGGCCACCTCGTGCAATCCTTCCGGAATATCCGTCACTATCCAGACATTCGGCCCGTCAAACGTGCTTTCATAAGCTTCCCCGTGGTCGTCCCATTCCGCCTCCGTGCGCGTTCCTACTTCCGGGCAATAAAGTACGTTGCGGTTCTCCGGCCAGCTGGGCCTGTGGCACCAGGCGCGCAGAAAGTCCTTTTTCCTCTTATGGGGGCCCATGTAACCGCGAATGTCCACCTCCAGAATTTTTTCTCCCTTGGGCACTGCGCCGGGTTGACGCCAATCCGGATAGCGCGTAGAAAAATAGGTATTGCTCAAAGGAGCGTTTACGGCACACAAAAGAGCCTGGTCCTGTCCATAATGGCCGCACCAGTCCCCGCGCGTCGCCCAATCCTCTCCCACGTACACCACTCCCGTACCGGACGAATTCCCTCCTTCTTCCATCCCCCCTGCATTCCGTAGGCGCTCCACCGGTGCTTCCCGGGGATGCGGGGGCGTGGAAGCGGCTGCTCCCTGAACACGGTATTTGGCTGTCTCTCCCACCTTTTGCAGTCCCCCTCCGTTCGTGCAGGCGTACACATCCCCCCCGGGCAGCACTACAAAACTCCTAACCCATTTGGCCCTGTCGTTGCGCTGCCTGTCCAGCGACCTTTTTATCACTTTCATTCCCGCCGGATCCACCAAAACCGCCCCCTCCTTGCGGAACCCCACCCACAATCCTTCGCGGCAGGGCAGCAGAGCCGTCACATAATCCTCCGGCAGAATGTCCGGTTTCCCGATCTCCGACGGAAACCCCGTTTTGCGGAATACGGAAGGAAGCCCTCCGTAAATACCCTTGTTCTTGGCTGCCGCATCTTTCCCGCGCGTATAGAACCATTTGCCTTCGCGCAGCCACGCCAGCCCGCAGCTGGTCGCAACCCATACGTGCCGGGTTCCCGCCGCCGCCACGGCATTACACAGGTTGGAAGGCAGCCCCGTTCCGTACATTTCTCCGGGCTGGTGCATGCGCCTGCCTTCATCCCAATGCCAGGGGGACTGTGTGTTGTTCCATTTTTTCCATCCGCTCTCAGGAGTGGAAATCCCCACTCCGCCGCACTGGTAACCCGCCACCAGGGCTCCTCCGGCCATGAAGGCCAGGGACTCGATCTGGTTCTCCGCCAGCCCCTCGGCCCTGCTGACAGCCGTCCAGATTTTTTCCGTCGGGCTGTAAATACTCAGTCCCCCGGAGGTAGCCACAGCTACATCCCCGGTCTCCGGACTGACCTGGATATCGAAAACGCGGTCCCCGATGAGGCCATTGAGCCGATTATAGGCCTTCCATTCCCGTCCGTTCCATACGGCCACTCCTTCATGCGCGGTTCCGGCCCAAACGCGCCCCTGGCCATCTACGGCCAAAGCGTAAATGTTGGGGGAATTTCTGGGAAATCCGGGAGTTTTGCTCATGTACTGCCAGGAACCTCCCGGAACAAGCCTCCAGAGCCCCTGATTCTCGGAAGCGGCCCAGAGGGCGCCCTGGTGATCGACAACGGCATCCATCAGGAAGGAGGCGGGACAGCGGGGCATGGAAGAGGAAGCCTGCTGTGGAGTCCGGGAGCTTGTGGGAGCGCCCTGGACCGCCGGTATGAACAGGATGCCCGCGAACAGGCAGACAGACAAACGGATCAGGGGGTGCCGCATACAGATCACTGAAAGAGAAATCATAGGAAAGAAGGACAGGGGAATAATTCTGATGAAATAATAAAAGGAGGCATTTCGTCAATTAAAAAATAATTGTTATAAAATTGTGATTCATATTCCGTTTTTTAAATAGCCGGGAAATACTCCAGGCACTCCAGGCGTCCTGGTGAAAAAAGTTCGTACCACCTGCCGTTCCGAAAACAAAAATAAATAAAAATGAAGAACGGAATTTTTTGCAGGAACAGCCCGTATTTCTCTTGTCATGACTTTCATCCCCTTTTCTGCTGCAACAGTTTTGATTCTAGCCCCTTTCTGCTGGGGCGCCCCTTCCGCCCCCGTCCAGGAGGCTCCCTGCATCATTCCGCGGCCCGCTTCGCTGGAATTCAAGGCCGGACAGCCCGGTTTTGCGCTGAAAAACGGCGGCGTGAAACTTCCGGCGGGGCATCCCCTTTCCGTACAGGCGGAGCGCCTTTTCCGGGAAAACGGCGTCAAAACGGCAATGGTTGAACAGGGCGCGGACATTGCCTTTGCGGAAGACAAATCCCTGGGAAGGGAAGGTTACCGCCTGACCGTCACCCCGGATTCCATCTCCATTGACAGCGGCGCGGCCAACGGCGGCCTCCATGCCCTGCAAAGCCTCATGCAGAGCATCGTCAAAGACGGCGGCGACGCTCCCGCACTAGCCGCGCTGGAGATAAGGGACCGTCCCCGTTTCTCCTGGCGCGGCATCATGATGGACAGCTGCCGCCACATGATGCCCGTGCGGGATATCAAGAAAGTTCTGGACCTGATGTCCAGGTACAAATTCAACATCCTGCACTGGCACCTGACGGACGACCAGGGGTGGAGGCTTCCCGTTGCCAAATACCCCAGGCTCACGGAAACAGGGGGGACCCGTGCGCAATCCCCCGTGATCGGCAACCGCAGCAAGCCGGACGGCAAGCCCTATTCCGGCCATTACACGGCGGAGGAAATCAGGGACGTGGTCCAATACGCAAAGGACCGGGGCATTACCGTCATTCCGGAGGTGGAACTGCCCGGACATGCCTCCGCAGCTATCGCCGCCTATCCGGAGCTGGGAAACTCAGACATTCCGGATTACGCCCCGAAAGTGCAGGAAACCTGGGGAGTCCACCCCTACACGTTCGCCCCCACGGAAAAAACCTTCCGCTTTCTGGAAGACGTCATTGACGAAGTGTGCCGCCTGTTCCCGGACAGCCCGTACATCCACATCGGCGGGGATGAAGCCCCCAAGGACCAGTGGAAGCAGTCCCCCACGGCTCAACAAGTCATGAAAGACAAGGGCCTGAAAAATGAGCACGAACTCCAGAGCTACTTCGTCAGAAGGGTGGAAAAGATGATCAACGGCCACGGCAAAAGGCTGATCGGCTGGGATGAAATCCAGGAAGGGGGGCTTTCCCCGACCGCCACCATGATGGTCTGGCGGAGCTGGATGCCGAACAGCGCCAGGCACGCCCTGGAACAGGGCAACGACATAGTGATGACGCCCAACAGCCACCTGTACTTCGACTATGACCAGGGCCCCGGCAAGCCCGCCGCCGCGGAATACGAGACCATCAACAACGATTCTCTCACCTGGCAGCACGTCTATTCTCTGGAACCCGTCCCGCAGGGCACGCCGAAAGACCGGGAAAAACAGGTTCTGGGCTGCCAGGCCAACGTCTGGGCGGAATACATCCCAAACCTGCCGAAGTGGGAATACCAAGTTTTCCCCCGCGCCCTGGCGCTGGCGGAAGTAGCCTGGACGCCGCGCGAATTGAAAAACGAAAAGGAATTCCGGCAGCGGCTGGAACGCCAGCTCCCGTTCCTGGACGCCTGCGGCGTGAACTACAAGAGGCCGGACAACGGCGCCCCCGCACGCCCGGATGCCGTCATCACCCGGGAACTCCGCTGAATCCGGGAGAAAACCATGCCGTGCGCCCACTTCCGGAGGCCGCATTATGGACTAGCCAAGCCTCGGGAAAACCATTACATTGGCGGCATTATGAATTTGGAACTGCTTCGTCAGGTTTGCGCAACTCCGGGCGCTCCGGGGTTTGAAGACAAAATCCGCGACTTCATCATTCAGGAAGTGGCGCCCCTCGTAGACGCCATACGCGTGGACAACATGGGCAGCGTGATCGCCATTGTGGAAGGCAAGGATACGGAAAAAACCATGATGGCCGCCGCCCACATGGACGAAATCGGCTTCATGGTCCGCCACATCGACGACAAGGGGTTCATCAAATTCCTGCCCCTGGGCGGGTTTGACGCCAAGACGCTGACCGCCCAGCGCGTGATCGTCCACGGGAAAAAGGACCTCATCGGCGTCATGGGTGCCAAGCCCATCCACGTCATGTCTCCCGCGGAACGCACCAAGCTTCCGGAAGTGACCGACTTCTTCATCGACCTGGGCATGAGCAAGGAGGAAGTGGAAAAATACGTCTCCGTGGGCGACTCCGTCACCCGTGAACGGGACTTGGTGGAAATGGGCGACTGCGTGAACGTCAAATCCCTGGACAACCGCGCCGGATGCTACGTGCTCATTGAAGCCCTCCGCGCCATCAAGGCTTCCAAAAAGAAACCCTCCTGCAACTTCGTGGCCGCATTCACCGTGCAGGAGGAAGTGGGCCTGAGAGGCGCTCAGGCCGGCACGCTGGACATCCTGCCGGACTTCTCCATCGCGCTGGACGTCACCATCGCCTGCGACATTCCCGGCACCCCGGCGCACGAGCAGGTCTCCCGCCTGGGTGAAGGCGCGGCCATCAAGCTCTATGACGGCTCCATCATCGCGGACCGCCGCATGGTGCAGTTCATGAAAGCCACCGCGGAAGCCAACAAGATCAAATGGCAGGTGGAAATGTTGCCCGCAGGCGGAACGGACGCCGGAGCCATGCAGAAATTCGTACCCGGCGGCTCCATCGCCGGCGCCATCTCCGTTCCCACCCGCAACGTCCACCAGGTCATTGAAATGGCCAGCAAGAGCGATCTGGACGCGGCCGTGGACCTGCTGGCCGCCTGTGCCATGAATGTGGACAAATGGGACTGGTCCTGGAACTCCGTCAATCAATGCCAGAGCGTTTGCGACAAACCGGCCAAGGCATCCAAGGCCGCTGCCAAGACCGACAAAGCCGCCGCCAAGAAAAAGAAGGCCAAGTAAGGCCAGTATTTGATACCTCCCTGAACAGCAGGCCGCACCCGGAAACGGATGCGGCCTGTTTCATTGAAAACCTGTCTAATTCCGGAAAACCTGCATGACCGGCAGGGCCATGTCTCCATAAACCCGGCCTGGCATTTCCCTTCCCCTTCGGCGGCATGCCGCAACCGGCACAAAAAAATCTCCCGGCATCCTGAAAGGCACCGGGAGCGAATCAATGAGAAAAGGAAAATTACTTGGCGGCGGGAGCCGGTGCAGGAGTAGGAGCAGGAGCCGGAGCGGCATCCACTTCCACCTCTTCTTCCTCTACTTCAACGCCTTCTTCCGGACCGGAAGCGCCGGTCTTCTTCATGGCGTCCTTCAGAGCCTGGCTGCCGAAGAAGTCGGCCTGCTGCAAGCGCTGCATGTCAGTCATCATGCCCATGAAAATGGGCAGAAGTTCGGCTTGGCGGGCCTGCATGGCAGCGTCCACCTGGTCCGCCAATTTCTGGGCGTCTTTGGAAAGGGCTTCACCCTTTTCATTGATCTTCGCCATCTTTTCAGCGGCCGCATCTGCGGTGGCCTTGTCCTTTACCGTGCTGAGCGTAGCGGACATTTCCTTCATCAATGCCAGCATCTGGTCTGCGGCTTCCTTAGCTTCCTTGGAAACTTCAGCGGCCGGTGCAGCCGGCTCCGCAGGCGTTTCAGCAGCCGGCGCGGAAGCCGGAGCCGGGGCATCCTGGGCGGAAGCCATACCTGCAAATGCCAGGGCACATGCTGAACTAATTGTTACAATGCTCTTCATAGCGTTCTCCTTGTACAGGCTCTCCATGTCTGCGTCAATGCCTCATTGCGTTACGGCTCCCTCTGATGCCGCAGAAAACGTGTTTTGCAATTTTTTCAAGCTTCCGGATTTTTTCAGTTGCATCTTTTTAGAATTATTATAAATTTAATTCCGATGACCAAGACCATAGAAAATCTGAAAGCCGCCATTATTGGCGAAAGCACCGCCTCCGCCACTTACGCGGCCTACGCAGCCAAAGCTGGCCAGGAAGGGCAGCCTCTCATCCAGAAATTGTTTGAAGCCGCTTCCAAGGCTGAATCCGTCCATGCCGCCAACCACAACAAGGTACTGGAAAAACTCGGAGCCAACATGGCCCCCTTCGACATTCAGATTCATGTGGGCACCACGGCGGAAAACTTGAAAGCCGCCATTGCCGGGGAAACCCATGAATTTGAAAGCATGTATCCGGAATTCATCGCCGCAGCGGAGGAAGAAGGGCAGAAGGCCGCCGTCCGTTCCTTCACCTGGGCCACGGAAGCGGAAAAGGAACATGCCGAATTTTACGCCGCCGCCCTCCAGGCCCTGGAAAACGGAGACACCAGCGCCCTGCCCGGACAATACTGGATCTGCCTTGTGTGCGGGGACACCTTCAAATCTCTGGAAGGTGTGAAAGCCTGCCCCCTCTGCGGCACCAAGGCTGAAAAATTCCTCGTCATTGGATAAACTCCGCTTGAGCACCGGAGACCTTCCATGACATTGCAAAACCGCCCGGGTTATTCCCGGGCGGTTTTTTACACCGGCTTCCGCAATACACGCGGGCCGGAAAAGAGCAAAAGTTTCTATTTAGCGAACTTTTTCTGCAGATTCTGCGAATATTGTTCCAGTGCCTCCTGCTGCTCCTTCTTCAGCTCCTCCACCTTTTCCAGGTCGCCGGCCTTCTGGGCAGCCTCGATTTTCTTTGCAAACTCTACCTGAATCTTGCCTTGATCAACGAGATTCAAATCCTTGGCTACGGAGAACAAATACCCTCCGGTAGCTATGCCGCCGGCAATCATGCCCACGACGATCATGATGATGCCGAACACAGTAGCCTTTTTGCATACGGCGATAATGGCACATACGATGGATACTACCGCAAGCAGGATACCGATAAGGGCCGCCATCATGCCAAACCATGGAAGCACCACGGCCAGCACGGCACAAGCGACCGTAATACCTTTAAGGATTCCAGAACATTGACAGGCAACAGGTTGGTTTTGAGTTTCCATATGTCTCCTATATACCTTGCCGCAACTGATTGTCAATCATTGCCAAAGAATCACAGGTAAAAAATTCCAACATCCTCCGGTTTACGGAATTCCGGGTAAATAATGCCGGCAGCCGGAAATTTGCTCCTGTGCAGCCACAGCCGCGCCCTCTTCCATGGAACTCCACTTGCAGGCAAATCCGGCAAAACCTGTTTACCTCCCTTTCCCCATGTGCACCAGGCGCCCTGACAGATATGGCGGGCATCACCTCCGTTAAAGCAGGCTTGCAGAAACGAAAAAACAGTGCTAATGAATGGCAACCAACTATTTCCAACAATGAAAAAAATCCTCCTGATACTGGCCGTTTGCTGCCTGTGGCTGTGTACTGCCGCCGCCTCGGATGAAACTTGGCTGCAGGATATGGAAAAGGCAAAACAAGCTGCGCAAAATGATGGCAAGGATATCCTGGTGCTTTACAAAATCGGGAAATACCCCCTGTTCAGCAACGAAAATCCGGAGCCCTTGTTCCATTCCATTCACTTCACAAATGCCGCACGCCGCAACTACATTCTGGTGGAGCAGCAAATGCCCCTGTCCGACCCGGAGGATTCCCCCTCCACCGTCATCGTTTTTTGTGATGCCCTTGGTCGGCCTTATTACAGTTTTTCCAGTGAATGGACCATGGGAATGGACTGGGTCCTTGAAGAATTGGTTATTGCGGCCGAGCGCAAACCCGTCATTCAGAAAATTCTTCAATCCCTGGACAGGCAGCCCGGCAAAAATCCGGATTTCCGCCTCATCGGACAATTATTCCTGTCCATGCCTGACGGAATAGAACAATTCCATGCTTCCTACCGCAACTGGATGGAAAAAACGCTGAAAAACGACGGCGAAGATTCCAGCGGATTAAAAAAACGCGCCCGCCGTATTGAGCAGATGAACCAGCTTTTGAGTGAACTTCTCAAAATCATCTCCAACGCAGAAAACATGGAACAGCTGCAATCATTCCTCCAGCCTTATCAAACACGGCTCAATGCCTCTCCTGTCGTAAAGCAGTTCCTGGAATCTTACCTGGCTGTGGAACCGTACATCCACCCCCTGAAAAAGGACCCCTCCTTCCTGGATTCATTTCTACAAGAGCCCGTGAAAAAAGTGCAGGCCCGAATTATTTCCATTTCTCCCCATTCCAAAATGTCCCGTTACCTGCGTACGCATGCCTGGGACAATATCCGCATGGGGGCAGAGATTTTCAAATTGGACGACACTTATAAAAATAATCCGTCACTAGCCCTTCAACGTCTGGAAAAATCTTTCTCCAAATACACCTCTTATGCATCCCGTCAGTTGCTGCTGTTGCTCAAAGGCCGTTTTTTTGCGGAACAAGGAGAGTGGGACAAAGCCCGGCAGGCTTTGAACCAGGCAATCCCCATGGACCCTCTTTCCGGCAATGCCGGGGAAGCCAAAAAACTGCTTCAATCACTCTCCTCCAACCGGGTGCGCCTGCAGGAACTTTTTTATTTGAAACGTCGGGGAAACCAGGAAATAGATGACGAATGGGATAAACTATTGCTCATAGAAACGTCAGGAAATGTATTTTTCCATTTTTCCACCTTTGACGAATACTTCAATTAGATAAACCCTCGCCTCCATGAAATTCATTCCGGCATAATTCTGCTTGAGCCTCGTTCCCGAGGCCTTACAATAACTTCTTTCCGGGGCGGAAGAAACCCCGCCCCGTTCATCTGATGGCAATACCCCGGACAACTACCGACTCTCCGGCACGGCACCTTGCAAAACAACACATATGGACGGCGGTTTTGCAGGCTTTGCGTGCCGCATTCGTACCCCGCCGCATGCGCTGCCTGTGGGCGGCCAGCCTCGTAGCGGCGCTGGTGGTCAATCCCTATGTACTCAACGACGGCCAAAGCGTGCTGATGAGCTGCATGGGGATTGTCTGCTCCGCCAGCCTGCTCTGCGGCGTCATCCTGCTCTGCCTGAAATACCGCTTCACGGCTTACGCCGTTCTTCCGGCCGTCATCCTGTTCAATGCGGGCCTGTACATGATGCAAATGCGGTACGGAGTGACCCTGAGCCTCTCCGTCCTGGCCAGCATCGCAGAGACCAATTTCCAGGAAGCCTGCGCCTTTTGCACGGCCGGATCCATAGCGGGAACACTGCTGCTGGCCGGCTTTATCTACCTGGCCATCTACTGGAGCCGCCGTTCCCTTCACCAGACGGCCACATGGCCCGCCCTTGCCTGCATCTGGGGCCTTTACGGCGTTTCCCTTCTTTTGAGCATCCCGGCCGTTTCGTGCAGCGCGGAACCCCTCTACCTCTATTATACTTCCGACAAGGCGAAGGGCTGGCCGCTGGTGGATTTTGTAATGGCCAACAAGCTGGTCAACGAATACGTCGCAAATGACGCCAGGCAGTTCAACATACTCCAGGAGCTTCCGTCCTGCGCGGAGCCGCTTTCCCACTGCAATGCACCGGACAATCTGGTCGTCGTCTTCCACATGGGCGAGAGTGTCCGAGCGGACCATCTCCCCCTGAACGGCTACCACCGCAACACAATGCCCCTGCTCTCCCGTGAGCCCAACGTCGTATCCTTCCCCCACGCCACCTCCTTCGGCATCGTTACGCGCATTTCCGCCATCGGCATGTTTACGGATGCGGAACTGGAGCGGCGCCAACCCGGCCATTCCTCCTTCATTGACCTTTTCAACAAGCACGGCTTCAAATCCATCCGCATCATGGACCTGAACGGGGATTCCGTACACGACTATTCCCTGGGCATCCTGACCCGGAATTGCCGGGTGCAGAAACAAACGCCGCCGCTTCACCGGACACCGGACATGAGGCAGGAGCGCACTTCCCTGGTAATGGAGGAATGTCTGGGAGAGTACGGGAACGCCAGACAACTGTACGTCATTTACAACGAGGGCAGCCACATGGCGTTTTCCTATCCGGAAAAAGCCGCCCGTTTCACTCCGGCCCGCTGCAACATGGACGACCCCAAGGCGCATCTGGACGAAACGATCAACGCCTACGACAATTCCATCGTGGACCTGGACTCCTCCGTACACCGCATGATCAGCCGCCTGAAAGACCGGCCCGCCATTTATTTCTATTGTTCCGACCACGGCGTAGCCCTGGGAGAAAAAGGAAAAATGTTCCAGGGCCACACACTCCCCTGCGTTTACCGGCCTGCCATGTTCGTCTGGTATTCGGACACTTTCGCCGCGCGTTACCCGGACATGGTACGCGCCCTGAAGGCCAACCGCCTGAAAGCCGTTTCACACGACCATATTTTCCATACCCTTCTGTCCCTGGCGGCCATCCGCTCAGAGACCGTGCGGCCGGAATTGAACCTGGCCGCCCCGCAGGCAAAGGAAACCGCCGTTCCCATCCAGCCGGAAGTGCTGGCGGACTGGCAGCCGTTCGCAACGGCCACGGCAGCCAGCCTGTGAAGGAAACCACGACATTCTGCGATAAAACGGCGCCCGCCGGAACTCAACGCACTTTGACCCGGAGCGGAGTCCGGATGCAATCGCGGACGCGGCGCACCTCTTTTTCCCATTGTTCAGCGGACTTGACGGGAGAAGCCTTGCTCCATACCGCCCCCATGTACCAGTCAAAGGAATTCCCGCTCTTCATGGAGCGGGTCCAATAGGAGCATCCCTCTCCATCCTTCGCGGCGCCATCCGGCGCCCACGGCACCATAACGGCGGTTCCGAAACAGCCGTTATCCCCCTTGGGCCTGCTCCATGCGGCCACGATTCCAGCTTCACGGTCCGCTGTGACAACTTCATAACTGTTCCTTTTCTTCCCGGTATCCATGCCAGCACCGACTCGGATTTCCGAAGAATTGCCCCCGTTCAGGGTCACGGAACTTCTTACCCTTGTGAAATAGCTTCCGGCATCCAGAGTCACCTTCCTGGTCTCGGCAGCCTTCATTCCTCCTCCCACGTTCCACGGCGCGTAACTTACTTCAAAGGCGGTCTGAACAGGTCCGTTGTACAGGGTCCGCACCCTGGCCCAGTTGCCGGAAACATGGGCTTTCCCGTCTCTGAACACAGCAATGCCGCCGCATCCGCGTCCGGGTCCCACATTGTACGTGTCCAGTCCGTTGCCGTGGTCACGGTGATAATCTCCCCTCTTGTAAAATTCATTGATCACGGGCACCCCTGTCTTCTTGCTCCATACGTCCGTCCCGCTGGAAACAAGCCCCTCCCCCTCCGGCGCAGGCCTGGAAACTGCCGGACCGTAAATACGGTGGGCCGTACGGTCGTTTTCCCACGCAAAATCGTCCAGCCGCTCCGGCACATGACGACTGAAGCACACCTCTTCCGCAGAAGCGGCATCCAGGGAGGAATTCTCCAGAATCCAGAAATCGCGGGACGCTCCCGCGCGGAAATTGCTCTGGAACAGCAGGGTGTCCATCCTGCCGTCCCCATCGGTATCCGCCAGCTGGTGGACAATCACGCAGCCGTTGCGCACGTCAAACACGCGCAGCCGGGAAGAATCCCGCCCTTTTCCGGGATTCCACGGAACGGACACCGTTTCCCGGGGCCGGAAAACATTCAAGGGGTTGGCGACGGAAACGGTCTTCCGCCGCGGATGATCTTGACGAATCACCCATTTACGCAATTCACAGCCGGCCAGAAGGTAGGCTCCGGAACCGTACACCTCCGTATCATTTCCGGAATAATGCCCCGGTTTGTCCGCGATCGGCTGCACCCAACCCAGCGCTCCCTCCGCGTTCACGGCGTCGCAGGCCGCCTGCCATGCCTTCCGGATGACGGGCAGGTATTCCTTTTCGTCCAGGTAGCCCTGGTTCACGCCCCACATCATGCCGTACATGATGAAGAGGGTTCCGCTCATTTCCTTCAGGGGCGGTTCGGCGGGGTCCATCAGGCTGGCGTGCCAGGAACCGTCGGGAGACTGGCATTTTTTCAATGTCGCCGCCATGCGCTTGAGCAGGTTCACGTAAAAGGGCCGCGTGGGCCAGTCCCGCGGCATGTCCTGCAGAATCATCGGCAGCCCGGCAATCACCCAGCCGTTCCCGCGGCTCCAGAACATCTTCTTTCCGTTGGCCGCCGGAATGGTGAAGTAGCGGGAATCCCGGTAAAACAGGCCCTCCTTCTTATCAAACAAATAATCGTATGCGGCCTTGTATTCCCGGTCCATGAATTCCAGATACCGGCGGTCTCCGGTATAGGCCGCCAGCTTCGCGAATACGGGGGGCGCCATGAACAGGGCGTCCGACCAGCACCAGCGGTTCTGGCATCCGGGCGTCTGGAATTTAAGGGAGGCGGAAGAGGGCCGGGCCATCACCTTGTCCAGAACGGCACGGATTTTTTCGGCGGCGGCGGGGTTTCCATCTTCCATGGCCATCTCCATCCAGGCATGGCCGATCACATGGTCATCCGCATGGTAGGGCCGTTTCAGAACGCCCCATTGGCTGCCTTCCCCGACCGTCCTCACGGCCTGAAGCTTCATGCTCTGCGGATGGGCCAGGGCATACTGCACCAGGCCGGAATAAAACGCCCCGTAGGTCCAATGCAGAGGGGAACGCTTGACGGGATGGGCTATCTGCCACGAAGCTACAAGTTCAAGATTTTCCCTGATGGTTTTCTCCTTCCAGTCCGCAGAAGCGCCGGAAGCAACTCCGAATACGGATAAAAAGGACAGAAACAGGACCAGGGAACTTTGTTGCAGCATGTTGAATGAGAGAGTAAATCGTTGCATATTCATATATACAAAAAAACCAGTTATAAAATTTCTTCATTAATCATTTTTCGGAATGATATAAAAAAATCCCGCGGCATCGCTTTTTCCCTTCAAGGACGGTGTTTGAATGATCAACGCGGAATTCTGATGCCACCGTTCCATCATCTGATATATAACCCGGCCGAATCAAACAATACAGGAGTAAAACGGAAAACCCTTAATTTTTCATCCATTTTCTCTTGCTGGTATCCAGGCAGCCCTTCCGGGCACATATGGTACCATGATGCAGGCGGATGCCTCATTTTCAATCATCCCTCTCAGGAATGGTACAATATATTGTATGATGGTAAATATTTAATACATCATTTGCACATTTTCCTTGCAGACCCATATATTCTATGGTTCATTGCAGTCCAGCGCAGGTAACGGAAGACGGTGAAAATCCGTCGCGGACGCGCCGCTGTAACCGGTAGACGATGGACCGGACACTGATTGCCAGGCAATCGGGAAGTCCCCATCACATGTCGCACCGGGAGCCAGAAGACGACCTGATGCTGCCGTATCTCCCATCCCGCGGACAGGATGAACATACGCACAGGTTCCCTCGTGTACCGTTTTTCGGACGAGTTGCACGCGGCTTCCCCTGCTTATGATTTTCCAGGCTTGTGCCAGGCTCGCGGATGAGCGGTCATCATCCTTTCAAGCGAGACATCCACCATGGCGACAAGCATCATCAAACGTTCCGGAAAGAAGGAACCATACCAGGGCTACAAGATCGAGGAAGCCATTAAAAAGGCATTCCACAGTTCCGGCACCGTTTACAACCGCGCCATTTATGAAGAGGTGGAGGCCAAGCTGGGCCACCAGGACAACGCAACCGTAGAGGAAATCCAGGACCTGATTGAACGGGCTCTGTTCCGCTGCGGATACTTTGAAACCGCCAAGGCTTTCATCACCTACCGCTTCCTCCACAAGATGCAGCGCGAACAGATCGCGGGCCTGTATTCCGGCAATACGTATGTGGACTGCAAGCTGACGGTGGAGGAATACATCGGCCAGAGCGACTGGCGCATCGCCGCCAACTCCAACACCACGTACTCCAATGCCGGGCTGATCAACAACACCGCCGGCAAGGTGATCGCCAACTACTGGCTGGACCAGGTCTATTCCGCACGGGAAGGCGCCGCCCACCGGGAAGGGGACTACCACATTCACGACCTGGACTGCCTGACGGGCTACTGCGCGGGCTGGAGCCTGCGCAACCTTCTAAATGAAGGGTTCAACGGCGTGCGCAGCCGCGTGAACAGCCGGCCGCCCCGCCACTTCCGGGAAGCCCTGGGCCAGATGGCCAACTTCCTAGGCATTCTGCAGAGTGAATGGGCCGGAGCCCAGGCGTTCAGTTCCTTTGATACTTTCCTGGCCCCTTACGTTTTCAAGGACCAGGCGGACTTCACACGCGTCAAGAAGGACATCCGCAGCTTTGTGTACAACCTGAACGTTCCCTCCCGCTGGGGGCAGTCCCCCTTCACCAATGTGACGATCGACTGGACCGTCCCGCGCGACCTTCAGGACCAGCCCCCCTTCAGCGGAGGAGAGCACCTGTTTGAAGGAGTGGAAGACCCCGCCCTGCTCTTCCTGGCCAAGGAACGCGGGGTGAACAGCCTGACGGAATTGACCTACAAGCACTTCCAGAAGGAAATGAACCTGATCAACAAGGCTTTCTATGAAGTGCTCACGGAAGGTGACAGCACGGGACAGCCCTTCACCTTCCCCATTCCCACCGTCAACATCACGGAAGACTTCGACTGGGAAGGGGAAAACGTCCCGCTCCTGTTTGAAAACGCCGCCAAAATAGGCTCCTCCTACTTCCAGAACTTCATCGGCAGCCAATACACCGTCAATGAAAACGGGGAACGCGTGCCTGACGAACGGGCCTACAAGCCGGACGCCGTGCGTTCCATGTGCTGCCGCCTCCAACTGGACCTTCGGGAACTGCTCAAGCGCGGCGGCGGGCTGTTCGGCTCCGCGGAAATGACCGGCTCCATCGGCGTGGTGACCATCAACCTGGCGCGCCTGGGCTACCTCTTCAAACAAAACCGGGAAGCCCTGTTCGCACGGCTGGGGGAACTGCTGGACCTGGCCAAATCCTGTCTGGAAAAAAAGCGCGCTTTCGTCCAGGAAATGTATGACCGCGGCCTGTACCCCTACACCAGGCGCTACCTGCCCACCTTCCGCAACCACTTTTCCACCATCGGCGTCAATGGCATGAACGAGCTGCTGCGCAACTTCTCCAACGATTCCATGGACATCACCACGGAGGAAGGCAGGAAGTTCGCGGAAGAAATCCTGGAATTCATCCGCCTCCGCATGCAGGAATACCAGGAGGAAACGGGCAACCTGTACAACCTGGAAGCCACTCCCGCGGAAGGCACCACGCACCGCTTCGCCCGGGAAGACCAGAAACGCTACCCGGACATCATCCAGGCCGGCCCTGTAAGCCAGCGCTACTACACCAACAGTTCCCAGCTCCCCGTGGACCACACGAGCGACCTGTTCCGGGCCCTCCAGCTCCAGGACGAACTCCAGTGCTGCTATACAGGGGGCACCGTCTTCCACATGTACATGAATGAAGCCATCAGCTCCCCGGAAGCCTGCCGGAACATCGTCCGCAAGGTGCTGACCCGCTTCCGTATGCCGTACCTGACCGTCACCCCGCTCTTCTCCGTCTGTGAGAAACACGGCTACCTGCGCGGAGAGCACCAGTACTGCCCCTTCTGCGACGAGGAACTGCTCCACATCCACAGGCACGAATAACTCCCTTTTCAACCAGCCGCCTCATTTCAACCCAATCATCGAAACGACAATGACCAAACAGGAAATACTAAGCAAATACGCCCAGGACCGCACCCGCTGCACCGTGTACACGCGCGTCATGGGCTACCACCGCCCCGTGGAAACCTTCAATGCCGGCAAGCAGGGCGAATTCCACGACCGCGTCCACTTCGTGGAACCGGGCGCTCCCTGCAACTGTTCCCCCCGCACGGAACAGCCTCGCTGATTTTCCCAATAACATATGCGAAGTCAATGGGAACGGGTCGGGGCATAGCGGACATCACGCCGCTCACCTTGCTGGACTTTCCAAACAAGGTGGCCTGCATCTTCTGGCTGGGAGGCTGTAATTTGTTTTGTCAGTACTGTTACAACGTCTCCCTGGTCAAAAATGCGGTCCCCGGAACCGGCGGACGAACGGACTACCTCAACTTCCTCAGAGATCGGGTGGGATTTCTGGACGGAGTGGTCTTGTCCGGAGGCGAATGCACGCTGTGTCCCGACCTTATTCCCATCTGCCGTGAAATCCGGCAGCTCGGCTTCGCCATCAAGATAGACACCAACGGAACGCGGCCTTCCGTCGTGAAGTCCCTGGTGGAAGAAGGGCTTTGCGACTACATTGCCCTGGACTACAAGGCCCCCACCGAACAGTACGGCGCCGTCACGGGAAGGCCCGGCCTGTTTCCGTTCTTTTCCAGAACGCTGGACTATCTGATTGCCTCAAAAATCCCTTTCGAAGTCAGAACGACCGTGCACCCGGACCTGTTGACGGAAGATCACGTCAACACCATCATACGCGACTTGACAAAGCGGGGTTATGAAGGCAACTACTTCGTGCAAAATTTTTACCAGACCACACAAACGCTCAACTCTCTCCCCACGCCGGACCGCCCGTTTGACCGGAGCAGGGTGGATTCATCCTCCCTCCCCGTCCAATTCCGCAATTTCGACCTCGGCAACGGAAGAAACTGATACCGCCCCACATGTTCGACATCCTGCTCAACCACAACACCCTGGTCCTTTTCGGAATCATCTTCTTTGGCATCGCCCTTGGCAGCATTAAAATATACGGCCTCAACCTCGGCCTTTCCGGCGTGCTCTTCGTGGCGCTTGCCGCCGGCCACTACCGGCTGGCCATTCCCAATGGAGTAGGGCAGCTTGGCCTGGCGCTCTTCGTGTACTGCGTGGGGCTGAGCGCAGGCAACCGCTTCTTTTCCGCCATCGCCAAGCAGGGCAGCAAACTGGCCGTGATGTCCGCCGTAATTGTGGGCGTTTCCGCCCTGTTCACCTGCCTGTGCGGCATTTGGTTCAATGTGCCGGCGGGTATTTCCTCCGGCATCTTTGCGGGGGCCTGCACCAGCACCCCGGCGCTTGCGGCCGCCACGGAAAGCCTGCCCGGGGCTTCCGGCAGCGGCGTCAGCATCGGCTACGGCATCGCCTATCCGTTCGGGGTCGTGGGCGTGGTTCTGTTCGTCCAGCTCTTGCCGCGCCTGCTGCACTTTGACCTGCACAAGGAGGCCAGGGCCATGCACGCCAAGCAGGAAGCCAGCATCATTTCCCGCCTGGTCCGCGTCAACCAGCCCAACCTGCTCGGCCAGAATATTGCGGACTGCAAGCTGCTGGACGGCCTGCACTGCATGATGACCCGCGTGGTGCGCGACGGCAGGCTGATGCCCCTGACGCCGGAAGACACCTTCCGGGAAGGGACGGAAGTCCTCATCGTGGGCAACAGCGACACCATGCCGCACGACATCGCGTTCCTGGGGGAAGCCTGTGAAAATCCCTACCCCATGGACTCCCAGAAGGAACGCCGCAAGCTGATCCTGACCAACAAGGACTATGCCGGACGCAAGCTCCGCGAGCTGAAAACCCTCCGTACGGACGGCGTCATCATCTCCCGCATCTCCCGGCTGGGGTTCACCTTTGTCCCCACGGGCGACACGACGCTGGAACGAAACGACGTGCTCACCGTCGTCGGTTCGCCGGAAAACCTCACCAAATACGGGGAAAAAATCGGACACCGCAGCCAGGACATGAACCAGACGGACCTCCTTTCCCTGGGATTCGGCCTGTCTCTCGGCATCATTCTGGGGCTGGTCAACTTCAGCCTGGGCAACGGCATGGGCATTTCGCTGGGAATTGCCGGCGGTCCGCTGATCGTCGCCCTGCTCCTCGGCCACTTCGGCCGCCTGGGGCCCATTGTGGGGTACATCCCGCGCCCCACGCGCCTGCTTCTTCAAGACCTCGGGCTGGTCTTCTTCCTGGCAGACGCGGGCATCAAGGGCGGCGCGGACCTGGTGGACACGGTGGCCACCCACGGCGCGGCTGTCTTTGTGATGGGCATCATCGTCACCTGCGCGGGCATGTTCTCCGGCTACTTTGTCGGCATGAAAGTCTTCAAGATGAACATTCTGGAATGCCTGGGCGGCATCTGCGGCGGCATGACCTCCACCCCGGCCCTGGGCGCCATCGCCAGCAAGACGGATTCCCAGGCCCCTGTGGTCAGCTATGCTACCGCCTATCCCGTGGCCCTCATCCTGATGACCATCATCGCGAAGGTCATCATCCAGACCATCGGCGGCGTAGTGGGAATTTAAAACCCGGCGGCACGGGGCGGAAAACAGGGAAACGCGGCGTTTCCACGCACGGACTTTCCCTTTGCCGCTTTTACTCTTGTTCAGCTACTTCCAGGCAGACGGACTGGAACGCCTTCTTCCAATGGATGCGGATGCCTGCGTTCATCAGGAAATCTCCGCCCAGAACCCGTTCATGAACGTTCGTGACGGAGCCGTTTTCATCCATATTCAGTTCCCGGAGCATATACCTGGCTTTGGGCTTCAGGCCCTTCAGCCGCAGGGGCGGCGGAGCGTCCGCAAGCCACTTGTCCATGAGCCACGCAAACACGACGGCGCGGTCCTTCCGCACGTACATCAGGGAAGCCACACGGCTTTCATAAGGGGAGGAGAGGCGGTACAAGTCGCCGAACTGGACCACGGGGCGGATGCGCTTGTATTCGGCCAGCGCGCGTCTGGAAAAAGCCATATCCTCCTCCGTCATGTCGCAGGGCTGGAGCTCAAAACCCAGACGGCCCGCCATGGCCGCGTCAAAACGGAATTTCAGCGGAACGGCGCGGCCCGTCTGATGGTTGGGGGAAGCCGTCACGTGGGCGCCCATGGAAATGGCCGGGAACAGGTGCCCGATGCTCCACTGCATGAACACGCGTTCACAGGCATCCGTATTGTCGGACGTCCAGAACTCGTGATGCCGCCGCATGGTGCCGTAATCGGCGCGGCCGCCCCCGGAGGAGCAGGCCTGGAACACCACCTGGGGAAACTCCTCCGCCAGCGCGTCCAGAACGGATTCATAGCCGCGCACGTAATCAATGGCCAGATTACCCTGGTGGCGCGCATCCAGCCATGCGGAACCGGGATCGGAAATCTTGCGGTTGCAGTCCCATTTGACGTAGGCGATGCCCGGATGTTTTCCCAGCAATTCACGCATCACGCCCAGAATGTAGCCGCGTACTTCCGGATTGCTCAGATCCAGCAGATACTGGCTGCGTTCCAGCCTGTTTTCCCGGCCAGGCAGGCCGATCACCCAGTCCGGATGACTCAGGAACAATTCCGACTGCGGATTTACCATTTCCGGCTCCACCCAGATGCCGAAGCGGATTCCCAGTTCCTCCGCCTTTTCCGACAATCCGTCAATCCCGTGGGGAAGCTTGGCCCGGTTCTCCTGCCAATCCCCCAGCCCGGCACGGGCGTCATTGCGCGGGAACCGGTTGCCGAACCATCCGTCATCCAGCACGAAAAGTTCTATCCCCAGGTCCGCCGCACGCTTCATCATGCCGTGCAGCACTTCCTCGGTAAATGTGAAATACACCCCTTCCCAGGAGTTCAGCAGCGTCATCCGCTCTTCATCTCCTCCGCGCAGGCCGTAGCGGCGCGCCCAGCGGTGCATGCTGCGGGAAGCCTCTCCCTTGCCCTCTCCGCTCCAGGCCAGGATGACGGGAGGCGTCTCAAACACGCCGCCGGCATCCAGCACATACGGAGCGGGAGCCACATCCATTCCCGCACCCGCATACAAATAATGGTACGGGCTGTGCCGGAACCATATCCGGTAATTGCCGGGCCACGCCACCGCGCCCATGATCACTTCCCCGGAATCCTCGCGGGCCGGACCGTCCAAGGAAATGATGAAACCGGGACTCCCCTCCTGCGCGGCACGGGTCCCGGTACCGGAAGCCAGCACCAGTTCATGGCCCCGCGCCACTTCTTCCTCGCTCATTAGCGATTCTCCGCCCCAGGTACCGCAGAAACTGGTCACAAAATACCGTTCCGCTTTCAGGGTCAAGTGGCCGGAAGCCGCCCGGTGAATCCGGATGCCTTCCTCCCCTTCATTGCGGATAACCGTCCACTGCATGAACACGCCGGATTCGCTGTGGGCGCGCACATGCACCTCCACTCTCACCGGATAGGCCGGATCCTTCAGATAAAAGACGGCTTCCTCCCGGTCCTCGTCCAGCCGTACAACTTCCTGCCGCTCGCATTCCAGGCACAGGGAAAGGAAGCCGTCCCCCTGGGTGATGCAAAGATCGTACTCCCCGGACGCATTCGGAAGGCCGTCCAGGGAATCCGCCAGCGTCGCGCACAGGAGAGGGGCGGAGGCGGAATCTGAAAAGGCGTCTTCCGGTTCATGCAGGCGCGCTCCGTAATAGGCGCGGCGCACCCTGCCCTTTCCGTCGCGGAACAGGCTCATCTGGGAGGAACGGGTCAGCAAATGCACGGAATCCGGTGTCATGGTCGCAAAAAAGATGGATGGTTCTATTCCGGACCGGCCGTCCGGGCCGCCCCTGTCATCCTCATTAACTCTGCGCCGGAACGGGAAGTCAATGGCAAAATGGAGGGGGCGGCCCGGCGGTTTTGCCTACTTTTTCCATAAATGGCCGGAAGGCCGGAATTTCATGGTGCTTGATTCATGCACGAACAATTTGCCGCCATGGCCCGGATGCCGGACCACGCGGGCCTGGCGCCGCTTGATGCCGAAAGTGCCGAAGCCGCGGAATTTAACCTGCGACTTCCGCTGCACGGACCGCGCAATCGTGTTCAGCACGGCGTCAAGCACCTGTTCCGCCTCCCGGGAAGTGGTTTCGCCCCCCAGTTCCTGCCGCAATTCCTGAATGAATTCTGTCTTGTTCATAAGGCCGCCAGCATGAAATGCCGCCTTCTTCGGGTAAAGCGAAGACGGCGGACCCCCATTCCTGCCACCCGGACCGTCCCATTCGCGGCAGTGGAAAAGCCGCAAGTTTCTCCCTTGCCTCTCCGCGCCGCCGCCATTAAGGTCCGTCAGGACATGCCCCCATCTTCCATAGATCACTCCGGCCCGAACGGAACCTTCAACACGGTTCTGCTGGAACGGCACACCTGCGCGTGGCTGCTGCTGCCCGTGCTGGCGTTCATGGCCGGATGGATGCACTGGTACATCTCCCTCCCTGCGGCGGCGCTGCTCATGTGGGGGATCATAAAAGGGGCGCGGTCCTCCGCTCCGGCCCGGGACGGCATGCCGGAACAAGCGCCTTTCCCCCTTTTCACGCGGCAATCCCTGTGCGTACTGGCGGCCTTCATCGTCGTGATGATCTTCTCCGGATGGGGAGGCTGGGTCAACCAGCACCCGGACCACATCGTCAGGAACGCCTGCCTTCAGGAACTCGTTTCCTCCCCGTGGCCCGTCGTCTTTCCCGACGGAGACGTACTGATATACAACATCGGTTTCTGGATCATCCCCGCTCTGGCGGGCAAACTGACCGGACTGGACGCCGCCCGCATCCTGCTTCCCCTGTGGGGAGCCTGGGGATTCTTTCTGACCTGGTGCTGGATTTGCGTTTTTTCCGGACGCCGCTCCGCCGTCTTCGCCCTTCTGCTGATCATGTTCGGCTCCCTGCTGAACCTGCAATGCTGGCTCTCGCTGGACCTGTTCCGGCTCCATTACTTCGGAATCGCGGAACAAATCATGTGCAGCGCCAACGCGTCCATTCCCGTCGTCCTCTTCTTCGTCTGGCTTGCGGCAAGCCGGATGCCGCCCGGCTGGCTGCTGCCGCTGTTCTCCTGCATGGCCTTTTATTCGCCCCTAGCAGCCGTTGGCGGCCTGCCGCTGATAGTCTGCGAGGGCATCAGGGAATGGAAGGCCAGACGCAACGGTCAGGCAGTTTGGAGCGTACCTGCCGTCCTTGCCGCCGCCATTCCGGGAATCTGCTTCCTGATCTACTACGGCCATGTGAACGCCCCGTCCTCCCGGATGGGCCTGCGGCCTTTCTATACCGGGTGGGGAGATTTCCTACTCATCGGCACCTCCTTTCTCGCATACGCGCTGTTCTGCTGGCGCGATTTCCGGCGGAATCCCCTCTTCCTCTGCACGCTGGCAACCGGGCTGCTTCTCCCTTTCCTGTACGTCAACGGAGACGTCAACGACCTGCTCTGCAAAGGCAGCGTTCCGGCCATGGCCTGCCTGCTGGCCTTTCTGGCGCGCACCTATGCCCTCCATCCCTCCCTCCGCCTGTGGATATGGATTCTCCTTCTGCTGGGGCTGGCCCCCCGGTTCAACCTGCCCTATTACTTTTCCGCGCCGGAACCCGTGCTCCTTCATCTCAAAAACCTCCCTGCCCCGGACGGTTGGGCGGCCAGGGAACTCCGGAAACTGATCCTCGCGGAACACGCCTGCATCCAGGACGGCTGGAAAGGAACCATGTATCATCCCGGCCACCGCTGGCATCCCTATTATTCCGGCAGTCCGGGCTGGTGGTACCGCCTGGTTTTCCGTTAACGGCCCTCCCCTGCGTTTGGAATCTTCCCGATTATCCTTTGAAAACCAATCCGAAACCCGTCTGGTGAAAGACAAAATCCGCGGAAAGGATTTTTTGAAAGATGGGATTCCCACGGAATGAAGACTCGGCGTCAAGGCCCTTTGCATTGTCATTGCCATTCCATTTCATCCAAGGTATACACGAGGCCGCCATGCGCCATTCCAACCCATATTCCCATCACCCCAAGCCCTGGAGCAAATGGCGCGTGCTCTTCTGGCTGTTCATGCTGTTTTTGCTGGCATGCGGAGCCCTCATCTACTTCCATCCCGAAGACGACTGGAAAACGGCGGACCGCAGCAGCAGCCGCCTGGCTCCGCTGCCTTCGGAAGAGCCGGAAGCCGTCGTCCAGGTCTATGCCGCGCGCACTTTCGGCTGGCGCAAGTATTTTGCCGTTCATTCATGGATGGCCGTCAAGGAGAGAAATGCCGATGTCTACACCGTTTACCAGGTTCTGGGCTACCGCCTTCCCTCCACGGGAACGAGCGTTTCCATCGCCACAGACATTCCGGACCGGAAATGGTTCGGGTCTGAACCCGTACTGATTCAGGAACTGCGCGGGAAAGCCGCAGAAAAAGCCATTCCCGCCATCCGCCGGGCGGCGCTGGAATACCCTTATGCGGACACCTACCGGATCATCCCCGGCCCCAACAGCAATACCTTCATTGCGGCCCTGATGCGGAAAGTTCCCGAACTGATGGTGGAACTGCCACCCCATGCCGTGGGGAAGGACTATCCGACCAGTGGAATCGTTGACCTCACGGAGACCGGCAAGGGGGTGCGCATCAACTTCTGGGGAATAGCCGGAGCCAGCCTGGGACTGGCGGAAGGCGTGGAAATCAGCCTGATGGGGCTGAACGCCGGAGTCGATATCCTGCGGCCTGCCTTGAAACTCCCCATGATCGGACGCGTGGGTGTTCCGGACGCTCCCGTAACCTGGGACTGGTGGAGCATTACCCTGCTTCTGCTGGCCTCCGCCTTTCTGGCATTCATCCTGTTGCGCCGCATTCATCGGAAACGCAGGCAGGCGCGCCGCATTCCCCATTTCCGCCATCCCCGGGTAAAAACGAGCGACCGGATATAAAAATCCCCCCTTGCGGAAGGTTTTTCCATGCACGGTCTTCTTTCACGCGGTGAAGAAAGGGAATGAAAAGGAAATTCGATTGCCAAGCGGGAATGAAGCTGTAAGAATCCGCGCCATGAAAAGACTCCTGATCCGCTCCTGTCTGATTGTCGGGCTGGTCTGTGCCGCTTCCTGCGCCTCCAACAAGGAAACGGCCGTTCAGGAACCTGCCGCCGCCCCGGTCATGCAGCCGGAACAGACGGCCGCAGCCGCCCGCCCTGCCCCGCCGCCCCCTGTTCCCGTCACCACCAGCCTTCTTCCGGAAGAAGGGGACGAAGGCGACATCTCCGGCCCGGCCGTGCTCCCCGGCGACTTCCGCCCGGGACTGCGTACCCCCAAACTGCCGGATACCCTGCTGTACGACCTGGACGGCAAGCTGATTACCCCCGCCACCCCGTAATCCACCTCCCTGAACCATGACCGCCACCATTCCCAAAGGCTTCCATCCCGAACCCTTCTCCTACCACCAGGAGCTTGAACTGGACATTGACGCCCTGTCCAACGCGGGCGACGGCATCGGCCGCGTGGACGGCTGGGTGGTGTTTGTCCCGTTTGCCCTGCCGGGGGACCGGGTAAAAGCCCGCGTCTGGCGCAACGACAGGAATTATTCCTCCGCAGACCTGGTGGAAGTGCTCCGACCCAGTCCGGACCGCGTGGACCCGGTGTGCCGCCTGTTCGGCACCTGCGGCGGCTGCCAGTACCAGCACTTCTCCTACGACCGCCAGCTTTTCTGGAAAACGCGTCAGGTGGCGGACCTCCTCCGCCTGCAGGCGGGGCTGGAACTCCCCGTAAACCCGGCCATCGCCTCCCCGCGGGAATACCATTACCGTTCCAAGATCACCCCCCATTTCGACAAACCCAAAGAAGGCGGCAAACCCGCCATCGGCTTTCTGAAAGCCGGCTCCAGAAGGGAAGTGGTGGACGTGCCGCAATGTCCGATTGCGATGGAATGCATCAACGAGGTCCTGCCGATGGCCCGCAAAAGCGTCTATCAGGCGGCGGCCCGCTTCAAGCGCGGAGCGACGATTCTGCTCCGGGCTTCGGAAGGCGGCGTCATCACCAACAACAACGCCGTGGCCTGTGAAAAGGTGGGCACTCTGGAATTCCACTTCCTGGCCGGAGATTTCTTCCAGAACAATCCGTTCATCCTGCCCCTGTTCACGGACTACGTGGCCCGGCAGGCCAGCATGGACGGCGAGGAATTCCTGGTGGACGCCTACTGCGGTTCCGGCCTGTTCGCCCTGAGCCTGGCGGAAAAATTCAAAAAAGTGCTCGGCGTGGAAGTCAGCGAGACTTCCGCAGACTGGGCGCGCAGCAATGCCCGCAGCAACGGAATCAGCCACGCGGAATTCCTGGCGGCCGACGCCGGAGCCATTTTCGCCCAGGTGGATTTTCCGTCGGAAAAAACTGCCGTGGTGATCGACCCGCCGCGGAAGGGGTGCAGCATGGAATTCCTGACCCAGCTGTTCGCTTTCGGCCCTGGAAAGGTCGTGTATGTCTCCTGCAACCCCGCCACCCAGATACGGGACCTGGCGGAATTTGACAAGGCCGGCTACGCCGTCACCGCCGTCCAGCCCTTTGATCTGTTCCCCCAGACCAAGCATCTGGAATGCGTGGTCACCCTGAAAAAGAAAAACTGATCTTTCCATGCCCAAACTTTACATCAAAACCTACGGCTGCCAGATGAACGAACGGGACTCCGAACAGGTGGCCCGCATGTTCGTCCAGAAGGGGTACACCATGACGGATCGCGAGGACGAGGCGGACGTGATCCTGTTCAACTCCTGCTCCATCCGTGAACAAGCGGAGCAGAAAGCCCTGGGCAAGATGGGGCTGCTCGCCAAGCAGCAGCGGCACCGCCCCCACGTGGTGTACGGCATGATGGGCTGCATGGCCCAGAGCCGGAAGGATGAACTGTTCAAGGAGCTTCCCCGCCTGGACCTGGTGATCGGCACCCAGAAATACCACCGCGTGTTCGAACATGTGGACGGCATTCTCCGGCAGCGGCAGGAATGCCGCATGGACAACCTCCGTAGCGCCTTCTCCGGCAGCCATGTATGCGACGTGGCGGAAGAGGAGGACTCCCAGAACCAGATCCGCGATCACCTGGACCCGGGCGCACGCTCCACGGCCTACGTTTCCATCATGCAGGGGTGTGAAATGAAATGCGCCTACTGCATCGTGCCCTACACGCGCGGAACGGAGCGGAGCCGCCCCATCCGGGACATCGTGGACGAAGTGGCGATGCTGGTGGACTCCAGCGTGAAGGAAGTCACCCTGCTGGGCCAGATCGTCAACCGGTACGGACGCCAGATGGACAGCGTGGATGGAAAAGGCGGCTTCGTCCAGTTGCTGGAAGCCGTCCATGAAGTGGAGGGCCTGCGGCGCATCCGCTTCGTTTCCCCCCATCCCATCGGCTTCCGGCAGGACCTGGTGCAGGCGTTCACCTACCTTCCCAAGCTGTGTAGCCATATCCATTTCCCGATGCAGAGCGGCAGCGACCGCATCCTGAAAATGATGCGCAGACCGTACAGGAACGAAACCTTCCTGGATCTTTGCGCGCAAATGAAGCGGGCCCGTCCGGACCTGTCCATCACCACGGACATCATCGTGGGTTTTCCGGGAGAAACAGAGGAAGACTACCTGCTGACCAGACAGGCCGTGGAACAGGTCCAGTTCGACAACGCGTTCATCTTCCGCTATTCCCCGCGCCGCGGCACGCCTGCCGCCGCCATGGAGAACCAGATTCCGGAAGAAGTGAAGGAGGCGCGCAACCAGGACCTGCTGGCCGTCGTCAATGAAATCGCCGTCCGGAAAAACCGTGAACTCATCGGCACGGTTCAGGAAGTCCTGCTGGAAGGGCCTTCCAAGACCAACGCCGCGCGCCTCTCCGGCCGCACCTCCCAGAACAAGCCCGTGATGGTGGATGCGGAGCCCGGCCTGACGGGACAAATCCTGCCCATCCGGATTGAGGAAAGCACCGGATTCACCTTGTACGGCGTTCCGTGCCCTTCCAGGGAGTAACGGTTACGCCGTTCTCTTCCGTCTTCAGGTACAGGGTTCCGGTTTCCGGCAGCCGGTACACGGTCACGCCTTCCGGCACGGGGCATCCCCATTCCGTCGTGAAAATGACTGCCTGGGCTCCGGTTTCCCTGATCCATGCAGCGCTGCTGACCGGGTCGCGCGGATGATGCCCGATAATCAGGACATCCGCCTTTTCCGTTTCCTCCGCCCGCGCCAGGGAGGAAAACCCGGCATTCCCGACCAGCAGCACGCGGCGTCCCCGGTACGTCCACGTCAGCACCGGGCTCCGGTCCTGATGCACCCCCGTAGGCAGCGGCTCCGGCAAGTCCGCCCTCTCCACCCTGTTGCCGGAGCCCAATATCCACTCCTCCACAGAATGCTCCGCCCCCGTGCGACCCCAGTTCCGGATGCCGGGATACTCCTTCAGCAAGACTCCCATCCCGGCCCGTTCCGCCCTGCCGCTCCTGGCCATCGCCACGCCGGAAGGCCGTATATGAAGGGATTTCAATATGGGAAGAAGAGTGTAGCGAACTGTATTCTCCGTACCGGTATCCACCACCAAAGCCGGATTGGAAATGACGACGGACCAGGCGTTTTTCTGCATGGGAATCACCAGGGCTCCGTTTTCCGCAGCAGGAAGCCGGGCGGGAAGATAGCTGCACGGCAGGTCGGCCGCAAGCTGGGTAATGCCCAGCATGCACCCGGCCAGCCAGGCCGCTGCGGCATTGCAGACGGACAATGCCCAGGGACACCACGCAAACATCAGCCCGAACAGGGAAATACCCATCAGGAAGGGAACCAGCAACGCCAGGCACATGTTGGTGAGGGGCGCATACAGGTTCCAGGTGCCGAAATGCCACGCCGTCAGCGGGATGGACATCAGCCATGCTCCCACGGACACAAGCAGGGTTCCGCGGCACGCTTGTTCCAGCCATACCAGTCCCCTTTCCCGTGCGTTGTAAATCCGGGTAGGAATGAACGGGTCCGGCGCCCACAGGGGCTTTTCCCGGTTTATGTATGCTACGATGCACACAATCACGGCAAACACGCAGAAAGAAAGCTGGAACCCCGGCTGGAAAACCTGAAGCGGGTCCACGAAGCACAGCACGATAAACGCCAGAGCCAGAATGTTGGCGGGATGCCCCTTCCTGCGCAGGACGGAGGCCAGCAGCCAGACCACCGCCATGATCAGGGCGCGCAGGGCTGAAACGGACATTCCCGTGACAAACACATACAGGGCCAGCAGGGGGATGCAGGCCAGCCGCGCCACGGGGGGACGGATGAGCAACAGCCTCAGCAGGCCCAGAATCAGCATGGCGGCCAGCCCCACATGCATGCCGCTGACGGCGAATACATGCATGCAGCCGCTCCTCATGAAGCTGGCCATGGTCTCCGGCCGGGCGTCCGTCTTGTCGCCCAGCACGGCGGAAACCATGACCTGCCGGGCCTCGTCGTCCGGCGGCGCGCCCTGTTTCAGCAGGCCTGCCGCCTTTTCACGGAGATGCAGGGAAGCTTCCAGAAATCGGCTGCGCCAGTCTCCCGCCCCCAGCTCGGAAAATCTTTCCAGCCTGACTCCGGCCGCTACCCGGTGCAGATAGCCCCACCGTTCCCGGTCAAACAGGCCGGGCCCGCAGGGAGGTTTCAGGGAATAAATCTCTCCCTCAATCCGGTACCGCTTTCCCGGTTCCAGAGGAAGCTCCCCTTCACGGGAAGAAACCGTATAAAGCCACCTGGCCCCGTGCGGCCTGAACAGGACGGAACGCCCGGAAACGGTATCAACGGAACCTTCCGCCTCAAATCTCCCACCCTCTTCCACAGCCAGATTCCGATATTGCCGCCCGTAATCCAGCAGACAGCCGCCGGCCCAGACCGCCAACGCGAGAGCCAGCAGGCTCATGGCGGGCATCCGGAACAGGCAGGGCAGCAAAACCCAGCAGGCGCAGCACGCCCAGAACCACGGGGACACGTCCACGGCCGCACAGGCGCACAGCATGGCCAGCGCAGGAGCCAGCAGCGGAGCGGAAGCCATCATCCGTTCCGGCCAAGGCCGCAGCAGGTGCCGCTCCTTCTCCATGGGGGGGACGGTTACGGCATGGCGTCCGCTCCGTCCGGAACCAGGGGAAGAACGGAAGGCAGCGGGAGAACGACGTTGGCAGGGAGGGGGGCCTTGCGCTGGAGCACCTTGGGCGCCAGCGCCTCACTCGTTTCATAGGCGCCGCGGAACATCTCCAGCTTGGCGTCCAGATTGTCGATATAATGAAGGACCACGGCCTCCGGCGTCTTCGGGAACACCGGGGAGCCGAACGCCAGTTCCCCGTGGTGGGAGGCAATCAGGTGCAGCAGATGCATGCGCACGTCCGGGGAGGGCGGATCCAGCGTCTTCCAGGAATCCGCCTCCGGCAGCGCCATGATGCGCTTCCACAGATTGTTGACCAGTTCAATTCCCAGAGGGATGTGGCCCAGCAGTTCGCCGGCTTCCGAATACGGCATCGTGAAATCCTCCTTCGGGTAGCAGTTCTCCCACAGTTTTCCGCAGTCGTGGAACAGGCAGCCGGCCAGCAGGAGGTCGCGGTTCAGCTCCGGATTTGCCTGGCACACGGCGGAAGCCGTGCGCATCATGCCGGCCACATGCTCCACCAAGCCGCCGCGGCGTGCGTGGTGGTACGTTCTGGCGGCGGCGGCGCGCTGGAGCCGTTCTCCGAACTGTTCCATGAATTCGACGCACAAGGACCGGATGCGCGGATCATTCATGCTCTTGATCAACACGCAAATTTCCTTCAAATCCGCCTCCTGCTTCTTCTTCAGGGTCCCGGAACCGGCCAGAAAACTTTCCTTCTCCGCCTCCTCCAGCAGGCGCACGTCCAGATCGGCGGCTTCCATCCCGAAAGAACCCTTGGTCCACTGGCCGCGCAGGCTTACGAAACTGCGGAGAGGCAGGGAGGCCAGCACCCGGAACCAGGGCTTGTCTTCCCACACCTTCAATCCCATGGTCCCTTCCGCATCGGCAAAAGTTACGTCCAGGTACGGCTTGTTGCTCTTGGTCAATTTCTGCGCACACTGGGAAATCTGGGCAAAAACCTCCGCTTCCACCTGGCCTTCCGCGGCCAGTTTTCCCAACTCCATGAGACTGACTTGTTCCATGCGTGCCATCTTGCCCCGCTTCTTCCCATCCGTCAAGAAAACGCCGGGCGCACGGCCACTTATCTCCGTGCCGTCACGGCAGGTTCCGCAAAAACAGGAATACGCTATTTTTCCAAAACGCCCAGTTCCGCAATGACGACATGACTGCCTTCCAGCACACGCCTGCCGACAAAACGCAGGTAGCGGGCTTTCACGGGAGCCTTCAAATCAATTCTCTGAAGGACGGGATTGGCCCGGATATTGGAAAACTCTCCCTCCGCCGCGGGAGCCCCCCATTTCCTGCCGTCCTCACTGAAATAAACGGCGTATTGGTCAATCGTACCTTTGGAGGAATCCGCGCGCGGAGTGTACAACACGGCCGCCACATTCACCGCGCGGCCCATGTCGATATCAAGCGCCTGGGGCGGAGCAATCTCTCCCTGCGGGGCATGCGTGTGCCACAAGGTTCCCGGATCACCGTCAAAAGCCAGTTCCGGCGCGGCGGCGGCCCTCTCCCCGCCGATCACTTTCCAGTCCCGGGAAGGTACCGGAACCACCCGCGCCGTGACGGAAGACTTCCTGCCGTTCCCCTCGCTCACCGCCTTTACGGTTCCACCGCCGGAAAGGACAAACGGCTTTTCATAAACAGGTGACTGCGGTCCCGGTTCCGTTCCGTCCGTCGTGTACCGGATAACGGCTCCCGCCGCAGCCGTCAGCGTTACCCGGCCGTCGCGATCATAGCTGACGGAGGGAGCATTCAGAAAACCGGGGTATTTCCACAAGGAAACCTCGCAAAGCGCCGGAACAGTCTTGAACTCTTCCAGCACTACGCGCACTTCATCCGTTGTCACGGGCCTCCCTTTCAGCATCACCCTGGCCCCGATGCTGGACCCCTCCGCCCATGGGACGAACCGCCCGTTCTCGCACACTTCCACACGGAACTTGCGCACCCTCTGTCCAAGCTGGATGGGCTCCGCCAGGCGGATGACGTCAAACGTCGCGGAATCGGGCAATTTCAGTGTGAGGGAAGGGTTCCCGTCTTCCTTGGAGGCGATCCAGTACGTGGTGCGCTTCCGGTCGAGCACATACCGCGCCCCGTACCCGTTCAGGGTGGAGGAAGCGCTCGCCTCCGCTCCTTCGGCAAAATTGCGGGAATAAAGCTCGTTCAGCAACACACGGAATCCCGCCAAGGACTTTTTATCTTCTTCATGAATGCGCCCTCTCCGGTCCGGCGGCACATTCAAATTCAGGTTCGCCCCTCTCCCTACGCTGTTGAAATACAATTCCAGAAGATTCTCCGGCGTCCGTACACGTGAATTCTCGTGATCATGCCAGAACCAGCCCGGACGAATGGAAACGTCCACTTCCGCGGGAATCCAGTACTTCCCGTCCACGGTGCCTTCCACGCCCAACTGGTAGCGGACCGTGCCGGGGGCAGGTTCCGTTCCGGCCTGCAAGGGTACGGGCGTATAAGTGGCCCAGCACGGATAACCCGCATAACCGCTTTCATTCCCCACCCACCGGACATCAGGCCCCACATCGGAAAAAATGACGGCGCTCGGCTGGAGCTTCTTCAACTCGCTCCACGTCGTTTTCCACCGGTAATAAGTGCTTCTGTCAATAGACCTCTTTTCCCGCGCACCGCCGTAATAACCGTCGCCGCCGTTTGCTCCGTCAAACCAGGCGAGAAAAAGGGGGCCGTAGCCTGTCGCCAGCTCCTTCAACTGCCTGCGGTACATCCCGATATATTCCGGCGTGCCGTAGGAGGAGGCGTTGCGGTCCCAGGGAGACAGGTAAACTCCGAACTTGAGGCCGTATTTTTTACACGCGCGCGAAACGTCTTTCACGACATCCCCCTTTCCGTTTTTCCACGGGGAGGAAGCCACGCTGTGCCGGGTGGTCTTCGTGGGCCACAGGCAAAACCCGTCGTGGTGCTTGCAGGTCAGCACCACCCCCTTGAATCCGGCATCCGCCAGTGTCCTGACAAGGTCGTCCGCATCAAAATCGGAGGGGTTGAAAAGTTCCGGCTTTTCGTCTCCATAGCCCCATTCCTTCCCGGTAAACGTATTGATCGTGAAATGAACGAAGGCGTACATCTCCATGTCATGCCAGGCCAGCTGTGCCGCGGAGGGAACGGGAAGCAACGGTGCCACCCTCTCCTTCGCCCCGGCGGTTCCCATGCCGGTCGCCAGCACGCACATTCCCAGCAGCGCCGGCGCCAATCTGTTTAATAATCTTTTCCTGCAAGTCATCTCGTCCAATCATGTACGTGGAAACGGGTTCCGATTCTTTCCGGTAAACGATGCCTCTCTTTTGGTCTTTTTTCTTCAGGCCGGAATGCTACCATTCCTGCAACTTACGGAACCGTCTTCATGTTACACATCGGATGCCATCTCTCCTCCGCAAAAGGGTACGAAGCCATGGGCAAAGTGGCCCTCTCCATCGGCGCCAACACCTTCCAGTTCTTTACCCGCAACCCGCGCGGCAGCAAGGCTAAAGCCATTGACGAGCAGGATATCTCCCGTTTTCTGAAACTCGCCGGGGACAACGGATTCGGCATTCTGCTGGCGCACGCCCCCTACACGCTCAATCCCTGTTCCGCAGACCCCAAGGTAACCCGCTTTGCGGCCCAGGTCCTTCAGGAGGACCTGGCGCTGATGGAATATTTGCCGGGCAGCCTGTACAACTTCCATCCGGGCAGCCATGTAGGCCAGGGAGTGGAAAAAGGCATTGAACTGGTGGCGGCGCAACTGAATGACGTGCTCTCATCCGGACAGACCACGACCGTGCTGTTGGAAACCATGTCCGGAAAGGGCAGCGAAATCGGAAAAACCTTTGAGGAACTGGCCTCCATCATCGAACGGGTGGAACTGACGGAAAAACTGGGCGTCTGCCTGGACACGTGCCACGTCTATTCCGCGGGCTACGACCTCGTCAACCGCCTGGACGGCGTGCTGGAACACTTTGATTCCGTGCTGGGCCTGGAACGCCTGCGCGCCATCCACCTGAACGACAGCATGACGCCGTTCGCCTCCTTCAAGGACCGCCATGAAACCATCGGCAAAGGTTCGCTGGGCGAACAGGCCTTCATCAACCTCATCAATCATCCGGTCCTGCGGGAATTGCCCTTCTTTCTGGAAACGCCCCGGGACGATGCCGGGCACGGCCAGGAAATAGCCTGGCTGAAGGAACATTACCGCGCCTGAACCCGGCGGAATGCGGCCCCGGTGCCGTCACAGCGTTCCTTTCCTCTCCCGGAAAAAGCTTGCAAGAGCGGTCCATTCGGAATAAACAGGGCGTGTAAATTAGCTTAAACTAACTCATGTGCCTGTTTTTCCACAGGCTCCATCATCCGGTTTTATGAAAGAAATGCGCATCGCAAAAATAACAGGGCGTGAAATCCTGGATTCACGCGGTAACCCCACCATTGAGGCGGACGTGTACCTGGAAGGCGGAGCCACAGGCACGGCGGCCGTCCCCAGCGGAGCCTCCACGGGCGAACATGAAGCCTGGGAGCTACGCGACGGAGATCCGGCCCGCTACCAGGGCAAGGGCGTCACCAAGGCCGTGGACAACATTCGCGACATCATCGCTCCCGCCCTCATCGGTCTGGAAGCGACGGAACAAACCACGGCGGACGCGCTCATGCGCTCCCTGGACGGCACGTTCAACAAGTCCAAACTGGGCGCCAACGCCATTCTGGGCGTTTCCCTGGCCCTGGCCAAGGCCGCTGCCGCGCAGCTCCAGCAACCCCTGTACCGGTACTTGGGCGGCCCCAACGCAAAAGTGCTCCCTGTACCGATGATGAACATCATCAACGGCGGCGCCCACTCCGACGCCCCCATCGACTTCCAGGAGTTCATGATTGTTCCGTCCGGAGCGCCCACCTTCCGGGAAGCGCTGCGCTACGGCGCGGAAGTATTCCATGCGCTCAAATCCGTTCTTCACGGCCGCGGACTGTCCACCGCCGTGGGGGATGAAGGCGGTTTTGCCCCCAATCTTGATTCCGCTGAAGACGCCCTGGACTGCATCGCCCAGGCCGTGGACAAGGCAGGCTACCGCTTCGGGGAAGACATTGCGATTGCCCTGGACGTGGCCTCCTCCGAATTCTACGATCCCGAATCCGGCCTGTACGTCTTCAAAAAGTCCGACGGAAGCCGCCGCACGGCGGAAGAACTGACGGACTACTACGTGGAACTGAAAAAGAAATATCCCATCGTCTCCATTGAAGACGGCTGCGCGGAAAACGACTGGGACGGCTGGAAAATCCTGACGGACAAGCTGGGCAAAAACACCCAGCTCGTCGGGGACGACCTCTTTGTCACCAATGTGGAATTCCTGCGCAAGGGCATCAGCCTGGGCGTAGGCAACTCCATTCTTGTAAAAGTCAACCAGATCGGCTCTCTCACGGAAACGCTGGATGCCGTGGAACTGGCCATGGGCAACCGCTATACGGCCGTCATTTCCCACCGTTCCGGAGAAACGGAAGACGCCACGATCGCGGACATTGCCGTAGGCACCAATGCCGGCCAGATCAAAACCGGCTCCTTGAGCCGTTCCGACCGCATGGCGAAATACAACCGTCTTCTCCGCATTGAAGAGGAACTGAGTGAATCCGCCCGCTACGGCAACGGATTCGGTCTCTTTTAACCCATTTTCGCCGAGATTGATACAAAACAATCCCCAATCCCCGCGCCGCATTTGCGACCGGGGATTTTTCTTATTCCGATGGAATGGAAACTTTTCTTTGCAGGGAAATATGCAATGCTGTGGCGTCTCCTGCCCTGCACTGACTGACTCTTTACCCATCCTTCCCATACCATGCCATCCCGCCTTTCCCTGCCCGCACATTCCCTGCTGTGCGCGGGTCTGCTGTACCTGGCGCTGCCCATGATTCTGTTCCTGTGGGGATGGCTTCAGCCTCTCTTCTCCCTCCCTCTCTGCGCCGCCGTGGCCTGCGGACTGTACGCCACGGGCCGGAAACTGCCGGAAGGGCATCTTTCCCTGACGGGACGCGGAACGGTTCTTCTCCTTCTTCTGTCCGCCGGGTGTCTGCTTCTGGCATTCCTGTGCGGTTTTACGGGCCACTTCCAGCAGCATGCGGACTTCACCATCCGCAATGCCGTTTACGGACAGCTCATCGCGGAACCATGGCCTCTCGTCATGCCGGACGGCCGTCTTTTCATCTACTATCTGGGCCATTGGCTGCCGCCTGCCTGCGCGTTGTCCTTCTGCCCTGCTGCATACGCTCCCTGGCTGCTGGCGGGATGGACTTTCCTGGGGCTGGAACTGGCGCTTCTGACAGCGGCATGCCGCTGGGGAATCCGTAAGACTGCCTGGTGGGCCCTGCTTCTCCTCTGTCTCGGTTCGCCCGCCGCATCGCTGGACTGCCTGGGCATGCCCCTCTCGAACCTGTTTCCAGAATACAACGCCCAGATAGCCCTGTTCATCGGCATTCCATCTCAAATATTCAACACGTTCAACCATGCCGTTCCGGCACTTCTGTGTTCGGTCCTGGTCCTGACGCGTTCCCTGCCCGCCTCCGGCTACTACCTGATGGGAGCCCTGCTGCTGCCCGGTTCTCCCCTGGCGGCCCTGATTCTGCTCCCCTTCATTCTGTATGAAACACTCTTCCGGGACAGCCGGAACAAGGCATCCGGGCCCGGTACGGGCGAACGTCTGCGCACTCTCCTGCGCCGTCCCGTTTTCTGGATAGGGTTCCTGTGCGTGGCGGTCATGAGCCTCTTTTACGCCCATCTGGACGGGGGCGGCCAATTCTCCTGCCTGCTTGCGGACCAATACGCGGCGGCGTTTCACTACACCATGCAACGGATGGTGCTTTATCCGGACTCCGTCAAATACGCCAGCTTCCTTCTCTCCCTGCTTTTGAATGTACTCCTGCCAGGGACACTCCTTTTCCCTGCCTGCAGGCGCATGCCCCTGTATTACATCACTCTGGGAGGAATGGCATGCTGCCTCTTTTTCCGGATAGGCATGATGAATAACGAACTGCTGTTCAAGGCTCCCGCCGTGCTTTACCCGTTTCTGGCCTTCCTGTTCCTGCACGCCCTCCGCACCGGAGGCACGCGGTCCCGCATCCTCCTGGCCGTTTACGTGGCACTCACAGCCATTCCCTCCGTGATTTGTGTGACGGAAAAGCTGGGGACATTCTCTACGGACGGCGCCCTCATGCGGACACACCGGCAGGAAAGCTACGGAGGAACGCTTTATCACCCGGAACAACCGCTCTACCTCCAATTCATCAAAAAAGACGGCCATCCCCTTCCCGGCTGGCTGTTCAAGGGATGCCGGAAGCCGTAAAGCCGGAAACCGGCTCAATCCAGCCGAATGCCGAACATGTCGGACAGGGAGCTTGCATCCCTGTCCAGGGCGTCTTCTCCGCCGGAAGCCGGTTCCGGAGCATCCGGAATCAGAACGGACGCGTCAATTCCCCGCAACGTAAACAACAGTTCCGGCTGATCGTCCAGCATCACGCCGAACGCGTACAAGGCCGCCGCAGCATGCTTGCACAAATCCGCCCAGTCCGGGCAGGAACAGGAAAAGCGCCACTCTTCCGGCCTGGGAAAAAGGCCGCTTTCAGGGTCGCACAGGATACGCAGCAGCTCCGGGGATAAATTCCCTTTCAGCAAATCAATCCAGGACCCGATATGTCCGGCGCACTGCGCACGGAGCCGCTCCAGCGATTCTTCGTCCGGAGTCGCCGCCTCCGCGCTTGCCTCATACAAATGCTCCCCCATTACCAGGGCGTCTATCCGGCCGGGGGACACCTTCATGTCCAGAACGCAGCCATAACGCAAATACGTTCTTCCGGGAGCCAGCCGCATGCCGTACACCTCGCAAGCTCCCAGGCTCTTCATCCATTCCCGGCCCCAGAAGTTCTTTGCCAGATTCCGTCCGGAAGCCGCCACGGGGTGCAATTCCACTCCTTCCGCGGCCAATTCTGCTGCCTTTTCTTCCGCGCGTTTCCGCAAATCCGCCCGTTTCAGGGGCATTTCATCATCCATGCACACAAAGGAATAGTAGCATTCTGCACTCCCTCAAACACGAAAAAATTCTTCCCTCTGACCTCAGTTGCTGAATTTGTCCGCAAAAATTCTTTATGATAAAGATAGCACGAATATTTTTTCTATAGCAAGAGATATATCATTGGCTCCTTCCCCAGACAAATGATTGGCACTAAAAAAGGAACTTCTCAATACAGCCGATCCCACATCATAAAACAGGCGGCACGAATACTATAAAATTCTCTAAGCATGTTCATAATCAATTGAAAAACAATCTATTATAAATCATGAATTGTTTCCCCCGGAAAAACTACGACTCCGGCAAAATAACCACCGTATCACACGGTCACATTGCATTCCCGTCCATCTCACCAGACTTGGGAAAAAACCATATTTCCTCTTCCATTGGGAAACACTCCATATCCGGGTAGCTTTAGCTCTTCCAACTTTGTCAGGCATTCGCCCCGAAATATCCGACGCCATATTTTCCGCGCAATGCCACGGAGCCAGCGTCACATAAAACACTTCATGGAATGGTGTAAACCAATGCTGTAACCAATAATCAATGGCTTTGTACTGCGCTATCCACGTCTAGGCATGCCGTCTATCGGGAAGCCTCTGCAATATCTTCTTCCGGGCTCTTCGGTGTAGCAACATGGAAAAGGTGCCCAATACGCCCGAACACCGGTAAATATTAAAAAAACGGAATTATGCTCTTTAGGCTTGCTTGAGTAGAAAATAAGTTCCTTTTTTGATTATGCGCGCAAACACTTTGTAAGAAAATCTTGTGCGTCCGCAACGTCAACATCTTCGTCAAAATTAAATACAATTTCTTCTAAAACCTTGCCTTCATATTGAGTGACTCCGCGAGAGTTTCTACCCGCCCAATGTTTAATAATTCTTGTGGCAGATAAAAGCTGTCGATTGAACATAGAGCAAAGACGAGTGCTAATGTGTTTATTGTCGTCAATTGCAACTACATAGATTAGATACACGCTTTTTTCTTCTGAAAGGAAAGAAAGGAGCTTGTCAATATTGTATCCCTTTGGATTGCTTGATAGGAATAAAACCTTTGTTTTTATATCAGTTTCCGTAAGATAATGCTCAAATTCTCTTCCGTAATCCCCCAATTTATCGGCGGTGAACATCTCTGGCAAGGGTGTTTTATCTCGCAAACAACGGATTAAAGTGTCTTTCAAATCATCTTCTTGAGTTATTAAGTATTCGATAATCCGTCCTCGTAAATTAACGTTGTCAATGAAAGCCGCTATTGCGATTTCTGATTCAACAGATTTTACTCGCTTGGATAAATCATCATCCAATATGCCATACTCCTTTGAAGCCAAGAAGGAAGTTGCTCTACTTACAGAGTCTCGAATACAATCAATCTGAGATTTTGACGGGAGAAATTTCTTTCCCGTTGGAGAGATATTATTCGTCGCTTCAACCAACCGTTCGAGGTTTTCTTCGAATGTGTAATTTTCGTGCGACGAGAATAAAAACTCAAAGCATTGGGGAAGATTGTCTATCCCCTCAAAAGAACGCATAATATCGCTTCCGTTGAAACTACCTTTTATATTATTAAACCGCAATTCCTGAGATGAGTGACTAATCTTTCTCAGAAAGGTTGTATTTGCAAGCATCAAAAAATTCCTTGATGGAGTCACAAGGCATACAAAGAACGGCATATTGTCGTACTTATGTAAGGCGGAAAGAGAAAGGACCGTATTAGAAAAACTGGATGAAGCCGCTCTGCAAAATCGGATGGCAAACCATTCTCCATAGTACACGCTTCTATCTTTTACGAGTTTGAATCGCTCTTGTACTTGAGTTGCTAGCGATGCTTTATCTGATACTCCATCTCTATCGGATATAAATTTAACCAAACAATCAATTATCTCTCTGTTATACATTTTCGCTTTCTCCAAAATCAAAAAGAGTTCGTTCTTCGTCAACTTTAATTTCTGCCACTTCCACGTTCTTAGTTCGCTTTCTGCCCCGCTTGGCATGTGAAGAAAACGAAGAATTAGACTTTGATTTCTGCTCTGTTAAGGAGTTACGTTCCCAAAACACGCCATCCACATAGCCTTGGATTTGGGAGTCATCCTCTGCCATTGCAAGTCGTTGCTCTATCCAAACGCAATACTGAGGCTCAATCTCAACGCCTAAAAAATGACGATGGAGTTTTTTTGCCACTACACTTGTTGTACCAGACCCCAAAAATGGGTCAAAAATAACGTCCCCCTTAGATGATGATGCAAGCATGATTTTTGCTATCAACTTTTCTGGTTTTTGCGTAGGGTGGGCCGTGTTTTCCGGCATAGACCAAAACGGAATAGAAATATCGTCCCAGAAATTTGATGGACAAGTATCTCGGTAATTGCCGTTTTGGGACTCGGTCCAATCTTTTGGCTTGCCGTCAACACGATATGGGGCAACAATCTTTTTTCTAATTTTTACCGCATCAAGATTGAAAGTGAAATTATCGCTATTTGTTGCAAACCAAATATCTTCCATTCCGTTTTTCCAATTCGCTTTTGCGCCACGACCTTTTTCTCTCTGCCATGTAATGCGATTTCTTACGGAGAAGAATTCCTCCAACACATTGCCGATAATTAGGCTCGTTCCCCAATCGCAACACACATATATTGAGCCAGTATCTTTCAGTAAAGATTTGACCCCTCTTAGCCATTGCCGAGTGTATTCTTCGTAGTCTGATTTCTTTCTCTTTGCAAAGGTTGTTCCATTGAATGATTTCGTTAGATTGTACGGAGGGTCAGCAATCACTAAATCTACACTATTAGGAGGCAACAAGGGTAAAACCTTAAATGTATCGCCTATTATTGTTCTATCAAGCACATTATTAATCGAATTCTGCTTTTCAGTTATAGATACACAACGGTCTAAGTAAATCGTTCCCTCACTTATAGGGGTGTCTATTGTTTTATTTCGTTCTGATTTTTTAATTGCCATCTTATTTCTTTACTCTAATTGCAATTTTTGATGTTGATTCTATTAAGATTATTTAAATTTTAGAACCAGCATATCTTCATTTTGAAAAACTTTTTCTTCTATATAAGTTGTGTTTGTTTTAAGCAACTGAAAAACATACTAGCGTTTCAAACGCATCTTCGGCTTCACCATGATTCATTCTATAATAGAACTCGTCAATATATTTTTGCAAGTATTTTGGGCTGATCTTATGGAATACTCCGTAGATACCTCTTTTATCGAGGATATCCGCCCGGCGGAAACCGCGCGCCTGACCTGGGATGCCATTAATCTGGAAGAACGGGTAGTTTGCCTGAAAGGGTTTCACAGCAAGACGGGGGGCATGTTCAAATCCATTCCGTCCTGCATCAGCTGCTCAAGGAAGCGTGGCCTCCACAAAAAGAGACCTCTGTCTGCCCTCCCAATTGGACGGAATGCAGTATGAAATGGGGCATTCCGGACTGCATTTGCTTAAATCCCGCTATCTAGACATGCAGAATATTTCCAGAAAGGACACTTCCACGTTCTGGGCCGTCAATGAAACTAAACGCTCTTCATCGCTCTTTTGACACCATTACCCATTTCTGGCTTTCAAATCCACCGGGCTTCAGGCACAACAGAGGGGTCATGTGGAAAGGCAGATTTTCTAAACCCACCGCTGATCTGGTTCAACGCTACGGCGAATCCGTCTCCTACGACTGGAGGCTCTTCCGCCAGGACATTGCCGGATCCATCGCCCATGCGCGGGCACAGCTCAAGGCAGGCCTGCTGACGCAGGAGGAGTTCGACGCCATTGAAGGCGGCCTGAAGGACATCCTGAAGGACATTGAGGCAGGCAACTTCACCTGGAGCCGGGAGCTGGAGGACGTGCACATGAACATTGAGAGCGAGCTGACCCGCCGCATCGGCGCGCCCGGCGCCAAGCTGCACACGGCCCGTTCCCGCAATGACCAGGTGGCTACGGACACGCGCCTCTACTGCCGCACGGAGATTGATGAAATCCTGGAAAAGGTGCGCGGCCTGCAGCGGGCCCTGGTCATGAAGGCCAGGGAATACGCGGATGCCATGATGCCCGGCTACACCCATCTTCAGCGCGCCCAGCCCGTCACGATGGGCCACCATCTCCTGGCCTACGTGGAAATGCTGAACCGCGATGCGGACCGCCTGAAGGACTGCCGCAGGCGGCTGAACGTCTCTCCGCTGGGTTCCGGAGCCATTGCCGGTTCCACCATTTGCCTGGACCGCCACGGAATAGCCGTGGAACTGGGTTTTGACGCCGTCACGGAGAATTCCATGGACGCCATTGCGGACCGGGACTACATCATGGAAACCCTGTTCGACCTGGCCGTCATCGGCGCCCATCTTTCCCGCCTGAGCGAAGACGTCATCCTGTGGTGCACGGCGGAATTCGGCTTTGCCACTCTTTCCGACGCCCACACGACGGGCTCCTCCCTGATGCCCCAGAAGAAGAATCCGGACGTCGCGGAGCTGACCCGCGGCAAGACGGGGCGGCTGTACGGCAACCTCACCGCCGTCATGGTAGCCGTCAAGGGCCTGCCGCTGACCTACAACCGCGATCTTCAGGAAGACAAGGAACCGCTTTTCGATTCCATCGACACCATCAAGCTGGCCCTGGACGTCAACGCGGAGATGATCGCCGCCATGACGGTCAACACGGAGCGCGCCCTGGAAGCGGCCTCCGATCCCATGCTGCTGGCCACGGATCTGGCGGATTACCTGGTGCGCCGCGGCGTTCCCTTCCGCCAGGCCCACGAATTGGTCGGCAAGGCGGTCGCCATGAGCATTTCCACCGGAACTCCGCTTCATCAGTTGAGCGACGATCAATTCGCTTCCATCTCGGACGCCTACGGAACGGATGCGCGCAGTGTATTTGAATTGACAAAAGCCTTCTCCCAGCGTACCAACCCGGGGGCTCCCAATTCCGAAAATACCTGCCGCCGCATCGCCTACTGGGAAAACGTCCTTTCCAAATAGCACGGCTTCAGGAGGCGGACGGAACGGAGAGCCGGCCGGCCGCCTCCGCGGCGCGCCCTCAGGCGCAGACAGGGGGAGTTTTCCAACCATTCCCGGCATGGCGCAACGCCATAGCCCCCAGATCCGGCAGCCATGTTCAAACCAGCTCTCGTTTCCTCCCTCAAAACCTACACCAGGCAAACTTTCCTCTCAGACCTCTTCGCGGGGCTGACCGTGGGCGTCGTAGCCATTCCTCTGGCCATGGCCTTCGCCATTGCATGCGGGCTTTCCCCGTCCCAAGGGCTTGTCACCGCCATTGTGGCCGGGTTCCTCATTTCCCTGTTCAGCGGCAGCAAGTACCAGATAGGCGGCCCCACAGGCGCCTTTGTGATCATCATTATGGGCGTGCTGGAACAGTATCACGCCTCCGGCCTGCTGATCTGCACCCTGATGGCGGGCGTCTTTCTCATCATCTTCGGCGTCTGCCGCATGGGGGCGCTCATCCGCTTCATCCCCTTCCCCGTCACCACGGGATTTACCTCCGGCATTGCCGTGGTGATCTTCTCCACACAGATCAAGGACATCTTCGGCCTCACCATTGCAGAGAAAATTCCCGGTGATTTCATCGACAAATGGGCGTGTTACTTCCAGCACTTCCACACCGTCAACTGGGCCGCGCTGGGACTGGCCGCCGGAACCGTCATCCTTACCCTGCTGAGCCGCCGCTTCTGGCCCAAGGGCCCGGCCATGCTGGTAGGCATGCTGGGAATGACGGCCGTTTCCGTGGCCTTCACACTCCCCGTAGCCACCATCGGGCAGGCCTTCGGCAGCCTGCCGAACACATTGCCCATGCCCTCCCTCCCCCATATCGAGTGGCACAACGTGGGCGCGCTGACGGCGCCCGCCTTCACCATCGCCCTGCTGGCGGCCATTGAATCCCTCTTGAGCGCGTCCGTGGCGGACGGCATGACGGGCGGACGGCACAAGCCGAACATGGAACTTATCGCCCAGGGCATCGGCAACATCGGCTCCGCCCTGTTCGGCGGCATTCCCGCCACCGGAGCAATTGCCCGCACGGCCACCAACATCAAGGCGGGGGCAAAAAGCCCCGTTTCCGGGATGATCCATTCCCTGACGCTGCTGGCCATCCTGATGGCCTTCGCGCAATACGCGCAGCAAATCCCGCTGGCCGTGCTGGCGGGCATCCTGACCGTCGTGTGCTACAACATGAGCGAGATGCACACCTTCAGCCGCCTGCTGAAGGGCCCCAGGCAGGACGCGGCCGTACTGGTGATCACCTTCCTGCTGACCGTCTTTGTGGACCTCGTCGTGGCCGTGGAAGTGGGCGTGGTGCTGGCCGCCCTGCTCTTCATGGGCCGGATGGCGCAGATCAGCGACGTTTCCGCCATCAAGAACGAACTGCTGGACGACGATTCCGAAGACAGCGGAGACCGTTCCACAGCCAAACTCAATATCCCGGAAGGAGTGGAGGTGTTCGACGTCAAAGGCCCCTTCTTTTTCGGAGCGGTGGAGCAATTCAAGGACCAAGTGCTGAAAACGCTGGAACACGATACGAAGGTGGTCATCCTGCGCATGCGGCTGGTTCCCGCGCTGGATGCCACCGGTCTGAACGTCCTGTCCGACTTCTGCCACCAGTGCCGGGAACACGGCTGCACCCTGCTTGTCTGCGGCGTGCAGCCCCAGCCGCTGGATGTCATCCGCCACGCTCCCTTTTACCGGGAATTGAAGCGCTACAACATTTGCGAGAATATTGACGCCGCCTTGATCCGGGCCGACAAGATTCTCAACGGCCCCGCTCCCAAACATCTGTAAGAGAGAAGGAGGACGGTCAGGCTCCGTGCGCCTCCAGATAGGAAGCTCCCCACGCGTTCATGGCTTCCAGCACGGGAAGAACGCTCCTGCCGAACGGCGTCAGGGAATATTCCACCTTCGGAGGAACGACGGGATAGACTTTCCGCTCCACCAGCCTGTCCGCCTCCAGTTCCCGGAGCTGCTGAACAAGCATCTTGGTCGTGGCCTCCGGAACCAGCCGGTGCAGTTCATTGAACCGGAGAACGGAGTTCTGGTAAAGAAACCAGAGGATCACGATCTTGTATTTCCCCCCGATCAGGGAAAGAGTTGCCCCGCAGGGGCAGCGGTAGGTGGAAGGGGGTTTCTTCATGGCTTCAGTAACTTTTTGGGTACTATACTACAAAACAGTGCCTACTTGTCAAAAAATCCCTGTCGCCCTATTCTGGCCGGAATTCCATTTCACCAGATATGAAAGTGACTATTGACCAAGAAAAGTGCATCCATTGCGGCCTGTGCAAAAAAGCCTGCATCCTCACCCGCTTTTGCGGATTCGACTCCCTGGAACAAGCCGCAGAACAGCACTGCATCGACTGCGGCCACTGCGTCGCCGTCTGCCCTCGGCAGGCCATCATCCATGCCGCCGTCAAAAAAACGGAACCCATCGGCCCCGTCCCGGATGAGCAGGGATTCCTGAATCTGCTGATGAAAACCAGGAGCGTCCGGCATTTCAAGCCCTCTCCCGTCGGCAGGGAGGCCTATGACCTCATGCGCCGCGTGGCGGAATACTCCCAATCCGGCCTGAACGCCCAGGAAATTCGTCTGATAGTCATCGAGCATCCGGATGCCCTCTCCCGCATCAGGAAGGCGGCCATGCGCATGTACGGGAAACTGGAGAAGCTGGCCCGGTTCCCTCTGACGCGCTTCTTCCTGAAACTGGCCCTGAACCGGAGGGACTACCGGTCCGTGATTTTTGAAAGCGCTACGCATACCCTACGCCGGCAGGCTCAGGCGCGGGGCGAAGACCCCATTCTGTACGGAGCCCCGGCACTGATTCTGCTGACCGGTCCGGCGGCATCGCAAACCGGCCGGGAAGACGCCACCGTCATCTCCCAGAATATCATGCTGGCCATGACTTCCCTGGGTCTGGGATGCTGCTACATGGGCGGATTGGTCCTGGGATGCCGGATGCTCAAATACCAGCCTCTTCTCCAGACCCTGCAACTGCCGGAAAAGCAGGAAGTGTACCAGGCCTTCGTTCTCGGCGCCCCCACCCTGCAACTCAGACGCATGCCGGAACGGAAATGCCGTGAAGTCACTTTCCGCCGGCTCTCCGGTCAATGACCGGAATCCTCTTCCTCATACCGAGAAAGCAGGAAGTCCAAATCTTCCAGCAAATGCTGGCTGGTGCTGTTCCAGCGCTTCTTTCCCTGCAGGGCCAGAACACATTCCTTTTTATCCGTAAAACGGTAGCGGGTAATGCCCTGTTCCCGGAGGCGGGAAAGGTACTGCCTCAGCTCACCGTCAAAAAACAGCCAGAACGGCACGCTGCGCGCGATCTCCGCCACACTGACCGTCATGGGCGGCGTCATGTCTTTCAATTCCCTGGCCAGATGGGCAAGGCCCACGTCCCGGAGCATGCGGCGGATGCGGTCATACAGGTCGGACAGGGACATGACGGACAGATCGCATTCATGCTCCAGATAATAGCGAACGGAAGCGAGCAGGTCTTCCTTGAACGGCAGAGTCGTTCCCGCCTGGCGCGCGGCGGATTCCAGCGCGTCGGCCAGCCACTGCTCACCGTACTCGGCGATCAGGAAGTCGCCGAGTTTGAGCAGAGGTCTGTTGTTTCTGAAGCCGATCATGGAAAATGGATGGGAAGACGTTATAAAATGGGCAATTTGCGCTGAAGGGGATCAATCAGCGTCTGGTGGCGCATCTGAGTGATCTCCTGAATGAATTCCTCCACATTGGAAAACTGGCGGTACACGGACACGTAGCGGATGTAGGCCACGGGATCAATGGCGTACAGCTTTTCAATCACCTTCTTGCCGATCTCGCTGGACGGCACTTCCCGCAGGTGGTCCCGGTGCAGTTCGGAGATGATTTCCTCTACCGCGCGGTCCAGGCGGTCCATGCTGACGGGGCGCTTTTCACAGGCTTTGACGAGGCCCCTTAAGATTTTTTCACGGTTCAGGGCTTCCCGCAGGTTGTCCCTCTTCACAACGCGCAACTCCGTACGCTCGATTTGTTCATACGTCGTGTAGCGGTAATCGCACCTCAGGCAGACGCGGCGGCGGCGAATCGTCGTCCCGTCCTTGGACATGCGGGAGTCGATGACCTTGTCCTCCAGATGACCGCACTGAACACATCTCATGCCGGAACCATACTACCATATAGCGCGCCCATAAAGAAAAAAGTACGCCAAATATAGTGCAGAAGGCTTAACCATCAATATTTCCCAAACACCGTTTCATGTGAATAAAACGCGCGCGGAATATCCCTTTTTCCCGTCATGAAAAGGATTTCCGCACATGCCGGGATTGTGAATAAGCGGCAGACAAAAACCCGCATGGCTTGCATGGAAGGCTGCCATTATTTTCAGGCGAGCCCTCCCGCCGGGGAAAACCGCACCCGGAGTACCCCAAGACATGCTATTTCTCATTGCCGTCATTCATTCACCGTGCCACCCTCATTGACGACGGAGCCTGCGGGCAATCTCGTTCCGTTCAAATTCAGGACTGCGCCTTTCCGGACCGTAATCCGTCCCAAATTCAGTGACTGTCCGTCCATCCCTTCCAAAAACATCTCCGTTCCCCCGGACAACACCCAGGAACACTTCAGAGAGGAAGCCCGCACATTCCTGAACACGATCTTGGCCGCACTCTGCTGCTCCCCTCCATTCTCCCGGACGACATGCACCTCCGCCTGTCCGGACAGGAGCCCAGGCAGAGCCTTCCCGCCCAGCGCCGCAGGTTCCCGCGACGTTATCGTTACCGCGGAACCACCGGGAATGTTCCAGGTCTGCCGTCCCGCCAGTTGAACATTTCCCTTGATGAGCAGATTTTTTCCTTCCGTCAGGCGAATACCTCCCGGTCCCAGCACCAGCCGGTCCCCGGACGCGCCAGCACCTTCAATCACCACCGTATTCACCGCCGGATCTTCCACCCGTATGCCGAACAATTTTACTGTACCGGACACCACGCTCGGCTTGATGGAAGAAGCCACATTCCAGACACACACGTTTTTTCCCGGCTGCTTCCTGTTCATCCATGCTTCCGGAGCTCCCAGCGGAACATCGTAGCGGCCACTGCGGACAGAGCCCGCATCCTTTCCCGCCAGCCGGGCCGCTTCGTAGGCAAACCGCGCACCGATGCTGATCTGGGCAGTCCCACTGTAATGCACTCCCATAGTGTCCCCTGCCGTCAGCTTGGGAAGGTCTCTGGTAGGAACATAGCCCATGCCCGGACGGGAAGCCGCCAGACTCTTCATGACCTGCTGAGTCGTTTTTCCCTGTACGGTGGTATCGCGGCCTTCCAGCCCTCCGGTAATATTTCCAGTCTCCGCATCCGTTTCATTCCTGCCGTCCCAGTTCGCATTCTCCCCAATGATGGCCTTCTGCGCAGCCAGAGCAGACGTATCTCCGTAAGGTTTCAGATCTGCCGACAGATCGTTCAGCAACTCCAGAAAACGGGACGCACTTTCCGGAACAGAAGTGCCCGCGTTGCTCTCCCCCTGCAAATACAGGAGCCCGGAAAACGTTACCTTGGAATATCTGGACCTGTCCACAGCCCCGCAAGCGTTTTTAACGGCCTGCACCAGCGCCTGATAAGCCTGGCCATGCTTTTGCCAGTGGGAATTGTCCCCTCCGTCCCTGGAGGCCTTTACGACTGCAACATCCGCATCCTTGAACCACCCGTTTTTCTCCAAGGTAAAGGCAAACCCGTACTCCGGTCCCATGCACAAATTACCGTTATAGCGCGGCATCGCAGGCCGGACTTGTTCCCAGGCCGTAGAAGCTCCGGCAAACACCCCCTCCCGCTGCCCGAAATTTTCATGCCAGTACAGCGTGGCCTGCGGTTCATACTTCTTCAACAGCTCCGGTGAAGCGGGACTGCCCTTCACTGTCCCCAAAGAGTTGGACTGGCCTGTCAGCAAAAAAATCTTCAACTCTCTGGCTGAAGCCATGGAAACGGAACAAGCCAACAGGAAAAGCAGCAGAATTTTTTTCATGGTGAAAGCTTATCAGAAGCTTACCATACGCAATTTCCTTAATGGGGCAAGATCACAGACAGCGGTTTGTATAAAGACCAGCCTTTGTTTTCCAGTGGTGGCTTAAGTTCCGTGGTTCTTTTCAAGTGTTCGTTACAATTCTTTCATGGACTT
>NZ_KQ971092.1:871-1301 GCF_001580195.1 Akkermansia sp. KLE1798 | reverse complement strand
GGATTGTCCCATTCCTTGTCTCCCTGAGCTTTCAGACGGACTTCCTCCTCCAAACGCGCCTTCCAGAGCCTCATCTGAGCCAAACTATCCAGAGCAAACTCCCGTGTCCCGCACTGCGCCACAGCAATATACATGGACTTATGGGTACGCTCGTCAGGCAAATATCGGCATACAAGAGACGCTGATGCTCCATATTCCCGCACTACATTCTTGACTCCGAATTTCTTCAGCCAATCCAAGCGGCAATGCGTCATCCTCTGCGGATGCGGACCGGAAGCCTCCGTTATTTTGTACCGGGAAGCATCCGGAAAACCCAGCTTATCCATCAACGGCTTCCTGTCTTTTTTAAAGTAAGGAATCATTCCATTGCGAAGCGCCTGCGGAGGCGGAGGCCGATTCTCGTAGCGGATCGTCCGGTACATATGGTCGT
>NZ_KQ971092.1:0-771 GCF_001580195.1 Akkermansia sp. KLE1798 | reverse complement strand
AGTCGTACTCCAGGGGCCAGTCGAAGTAATAGCTACCTCCCATATTTTCCGTAACGACAGAAATATTCCCCTTCACGAAGGAACGCAACCGTCTCTTCCCGCGCCGCGCATCCACGTAATAGATCCACATTTCATCGCCCTGTTCATGCAGTTCCATGTTATCCCGCGAGGGCGTTCCATATGGAGACATCCCAATCCACACGGCATCAATGCGCGGAAGCACTTTCCCGCTGCCATAGCTGAAATTAAACGCATGGACAATATGCCCTTTTTTGTTCATTACCAGCCACGAATTCAAATCAACCGATTCCCCGTCCAGCGTGAATACATAGTATTCCCCTATTCTCAGGTTGTTCTTTAGGGCCATCTTTTCCGGCAGAGGCTCCTGAAGGTCCATGTTAGCTCCTATCAAAGAGTCATACATAATTCCCAACAACTCACGAAGAGTCTTTGTTTTTTCTGTAAGAGGTGTAAACGTCATCCACTCTCTCCATTCCGACATGGACTCCTTTTCCACTGCCATTTGACTTGGGCCTTTTACAAAATACATGCCCACCCGCGCATCCGCGGGAACAATTTGCACCCAGCAACATAAGGCCAGCCAGATAATCGCCCCTGCGCTTCTCATCATTCAGGTTCCTCATTGTTGGGCTCACGTTTTTCTCCCCTCCACACTCCTCCCGTCTCCGGATCCACCCCTTTCGACTTCAGATAATCATTGAAATTCATTTCTTTACCGGAATCCGGCTCCCACATCTTCGGCTCCCTCTT
>NZ_KQ971091.1:331-27062 GCF_001580195.1 Akkermansia sp. KLE1798 | reverse complement strand
CTCCGGGTAACCCGGGGCGGCCTTGTTGTTGGTAGGGAGATGGACTTAGTGGACTTAGTGGACTTAGTGGGCAGGAAGTGTTTTTCTCCGTTTGGTCCATTCCGTCCATAGTGTCCACTCTGTCCATTTAGCCCATTTCCCCCTAACCCCCCAATCAGCATTTTTCCTCCCTCTCCGCAAAAGGCGCCCCAAATTGTCTTTTATTACTTTTCCGCTACTGAGAGACTAAAAAAGCCGGAGAGCTTGCTTTAGACCCCTTTTTACGCGATTATGACGGGTTTTTGCAGGGGTACGCCCTACGCGCGCGCACGCGTTTCTTAGATTAGTCTTGCAAAAAATTAAGATCGGCGTAGTATATTTCAGTTATGTCCGAAGATACCAACGAGGTTGTTGAAACCACCGTTTCCACGACGGCGCAGCATGAATACGGCGCCGCGCAGATTGATAAATTGGAAGGCCTGGAGGCTGTGCGGAAGAGGCCCGGCATGTACATTGGGGACCCTGATGAGCGCGGCTTGCACCATTGCGTATTTGAAGTTCTGGATAACTCCATTGACGAGCACCTGGCCGGCTACTGCAGCAAGATTGACATTGTAATCCACGTGGACGGTTCCATTTCCATTGTGGACAACGGGCGCGGCATTCCGGTGGATATGCACCCCAAATTCGGCATTCCCGCCGTGGAACTGGTGCTGACCAATCTGCATGCGGGGGGCAAATTCGGCCAGGGAGCCTACAAATATTCCGGCGGTCTGCACGGGGTGGGCGCCAAGTGCGTGAATGCCCTGTCGGACTGGTTCAAGGCGGAAGTCCGCCGCGACGGCCAGCGCTACCAGATCAAGTTTGAACGCGGCAAGACGACAGAACCACTGCGCGTGGTGGGCGGCTGCTCCTGTGAAATAACGGGAACCACCATCACCTTCTTCCCGGACGCCACCATTTTCACGGATACTACGGAATTCAAGTTCGACCGCCTGACGACCCGCCTGCGCGAGCTTGCCTTCCTGAACCCCGGACTGGTCATTGAGCTCATCGACGAACGGGAGGCTCCCGTCCGCCGCGAGTCGTTTTACTACAAGGAAGGCATCGTGGAGTTCGTCCGCCAGCTCGGAATGAACAAGGATGTCATCAATGAAGAGCCTATTGCCATTTCCGGCGTCCGCAAGGTGGAAGTGGAATACGACGGCAAGAGGATGGACGACGACGTTCTGGTGGACGTGGTCTTCCAGTACAACAGCACGTATGAAACCAACATCCTCTGCTTTGCCAACTCCATCTACAACGGCGACGGCGGTACGCATCTTTCCGGCTTCCGGAGCGCCCTTACGCGCGTGATCAACGGCTATGCCAAATCCAACGGGCTGCTGAAGGAAAAAGACCCCTCCCTGAGCGGGGAGGACGTCCGGGAAGGCCTTGTGGCGGTCATCTCCGTCAAGATGCCCAATCCCCGCTTCTCCTCCCAGACGAAGGACAAGCTGGTGAACACGGAAATCGAAGGCGTGGTGAGCAACGTCGTGTACGAAGAGATCAAGACGTACTTCGAGGAAAATCCGGCGATGGCCAAGAAGATCATCGAAAAGAGCATCACGGCCGCCCGCGCGCGGGAAGCCGCCCGCAAGGCCCGTGAAACGGTGCGTAAAAGCGCCCTTTCCATCGGCGGCTTGCCCGGCAAGCTGGCGGACTGCTCCGACCGGGACCCCGCCAAGTGCGAACTCTTCATTGTGGAAGGTGACTCCGCCGGCGGTTCCGCCAAAATGGGCCGCGACCGCCGCACGCAGGCCATCCTGCCTCTGCGCGGCAAGGTGCTCAACGTGGAAAAGGCCCGGCTGGACAAAGCCCTGGGAAGCAAGGAAATCCAGAACATGATCACGGCCATCGGCGCCGGGATCGGGGAAGGGGATGACGAAGCCTCCTTCAAGCTGGACCGCGTGCGCTACCACAAAATCATCATCATGACTGACGCCGATGTGGACGGCGCCCACATCCGGACGCTGCTTCTTACCTTCTTCTGCCGCCACATGCCGCAATTGGTGCGCGCCGGGTATCTCTACATTGCCCAGGCTCCCCTCTACCGCATTATCCGCAAGAAAAAGGAGGAATACGTGCAGGATGACGTCGCCCTGAACCGCAAGCTCATTGAGCTGGCCGTCAACGACGTGACGCTGCGCATGGCGGACGGTTCCCGGACGTTCACTTCCGAGGAACTCTCCACCATCCTGGAAACGCTGGTCAACCTCCAGCGCTACACGGAATCCGTACAGACGCAGGGCGGTTCCTTCGGGGACCTGCTTACTCACCGCGAGCAGCACGGGGAATTCCCCGAATTCCTCGTCAAGATCCGTTGCGGCAATGAGGAGGAAATATGTTACTTCCACGATGCGGAAGCCCTGACGGCTTTCTCCGACGAGAACAGGGACCTCTTCATTTTCGGGATGCCTTCGGAAGAAGAACTCCTTGCCAATCCCGTTCCGGACCGGGAAGGCCCCAGCCGCCGTTCCATCACGCACGAACTGCATGAGGCCAAAGCCATCACCCGCACGCTGGTGCGGCTGGCGGAACTGGGCATACCCTCCAACATGCTCGTTTCCCTGGACAAGCCCCTGTTTGAACTGGTGGAAGGTGAAGGGGAAAAGGAACGGATCACCCCCCTCTTCTCCGTCATGGACATCCTGGAAACCGTCATCGGCATCGGCAAGCGCGGCGTGGAAATCACACGATTCAAGGGTCTCGGTGAAATGGACGCCAAGGACCTGTTCAAGACGACGATGGACCCGGAAAAGCGCGAGCTGCTCCGCGTCATCCTGAATGACGACAACGCCGTGAGGGCTGATGAAATGTTCACCATCCTGATGGGGGACGTCGTGGAACCCCGCAAAAACTACATTGTGGACCACGCCCTCAATGTCCGCAACCTTGACATCTAATCCCCATCCTTTTTCTCAGCACCATGGAAAACAATAGAATCAAACCGGTGGACGTAGCCAACGAGCTGTCCACCTCCTTCCTGGACTACTCCATGTCCGTCATCATCTCCCGCGCCCTGCCGGACGTGAGAGACGGCCTCAAGCCTTCCCAGCGGCGCATTCTCTACGCCATGAAGGAACTGAACCTCAGCCCGGGCGGGAAGACCCGCAAATGCTCCAAGATCGTGGGGGACACGATGGGTAACTACCACCCGCACGGGGATGCCGCCATTTACGGCACGCTGGTGAACATGGCGCAGGACTGGTCCATGCGGGACATCCTGGTCATCGGCCAGGGTAACTTCGGTACTCCGGACGGTGACCCGCCCGCCGCCGCCCGATACACGGAAGCCAAGCTCTCCGGCATGGGGGTGGCCCTGATGGCGGACCTGGACAAGGATACGGTGGACTTCGTTCCCACGTACGACAACGAGCATACGGAACCCACCGTCTTCCCTTCCGCCTTCCCGAACCTGCTGGTGAACGGCGGTACCGGGATTGCGGTGGGGATGGCCACCAACATGCCTCCGCACAACCTGGGGGAAGTGGTGGACGGCATCTGCGCCGTAATCGACTCCCCGCACATGACGGTGGATGAACTGCGCCAGTTCATCAAGGGTCCGGACTTCCCCACCGGGGGCGACATTCTGGGCTTCTCCGGCATTGACAACTACTTCCGCACCGGACGCGGTTCCGTGCGCATCCGCGGCAAGATCGACATTGAGCAGACGGATTCCGGCAAGGACCTGCTCATCATCCGCGAAGTGCCGTACGGCGTAAACCGCGCCGCCCTTCAGGAACGCATCGCGGAACTGTACAAGGACAAGATACTGACGGACATCTCCGGCATCCGCGACCTTTCCGACGAAAAAACCTGCATTGAAATCGAGCTCAAGCGGGACGCCCGTCCGCAGGTGGTCATGAACCAGCTCTACAAGCTCACGTCCATGGAGACCTCCTTCTCCGTGAACATGCTGGCGATTCACGACAACCGGCCCAAGACGCTCGCCATGTTGGACGCCATCAACTTCTACATTGAGCACCGGCGCGAGGTGGTCGTGCGCCGTACGCGCTACCTGCTGGGCGACGCCGAGAAGGACGCCGAACGGCTGGAAGCCTTCCTGCTGGCCCTGGGCCACATGGACGACTTCATCCGCATCATCCGCGACTCCAAAAACAGGGAGGAAGCCCGCGAACGCCTCCAGGCATATACCTTCACCACGCAAACGGCGGAAAGCCTCGGCATCCTGATCCGTTCCCAGCCCTCCGTGCAGGGGGACCGCTACATCTTCACGGAACGCCAGGTAAACTCCATCCTGGACCTGCGCCTGTACCAGTTGACGGCCCTGGAAAACGACAAAATCTCCGCGGACTACATGGAGCTCCTCGTCCGGATCAAGGACTATCTGGACATTCTGGCCAACGAATCCCGCGTGCTGGGCATCGTGAAGGACGAGCTGATGACCATCAAGGACAAATATGCCACGCCGCGCGTCACCCGCATCATCCCGTTCGCCGGGGACATGGCCATTGAAGACCTGATCCCGAACGACACGATGATCGTCACCATCACGCACAGCGGCTACATCAAACGCACCAACTCCGCGGAGTACCGCGTGCAGGCGCGCGGCGGCAAGGGCGTGAAAGCCGCCACCACGAAGGGGGCGAAAAAGGACACGGAAGCGGACTTCATCGAGCACCTGTTCGCCGCCCAGAACCACGACTACCTGATGTTCTTCACGAACACCGGGCGCGTGTACGTGGACCGCGTGTACGAAATTGACGAAGCCGCCCGCAGCGCGCAGGGCCGCAACATTAAAAACCTGCTGGACCTCCAGCCGGAAGAAGCCATTGCCGCCATTCTGCGTCTGGAACGCCGGGTGGATGAAAAGGGCAATGACATCACCTTCGCGGAGGACAGCGGCAACGTCGTCTTCGCCACAAAGGACGGCACGGTCAAAAAAACCAGCCTGAACGACTTTGTCAACTACCGCAAGGCGGGCATCATCGCCATCAACCTGGAAGAAGGCAACAGCCTGGTGAATGCGGAACTGACCACCGGGGAAAATGAAATTGTGCTCGTCACCCACGACGGCATGAGCATCCGCTTCCCGGAAAGCGACCTGCGCACGCAGGGCCGCAACACCATCGGTGTCCGCGGCATCCGTCCCCGTTCCGGGGACTATGTGGTGGCCCTCGCCATCGTGGACCCGCAGAAAACCCTGCTGGTGGCCTCTGAAAACGGGCTCGGCAAGCGCACCTCCTTTGACGAATACCGCACGCAGGGCCGCGGCGGCACCGGCATCAAGACCATGAACTGCACGGACAAGACCGGTAAGGTGGTATCCGCCACAGTCGTCTCCGATGAGGATGAACTCATGCTGATGACCACGGCGGGGCAGTCCGTCCGCATCAAGGTGGCGACCGTTCGTGAAACGGGCCGTGCCACCCAGGGCGTGAAGCTGATGACTCTGAATGACGGAGAGGCCATCCAGGACATCTCCATCGTCATTCCGGACGATGATGAAGAAGAGATGGAAGGGGCCGAAGCCGGGGAGAATGCCGCCGACTCCGCGGAAGAAGAACCCGCCGCTGAAGCGGAAGCCCCCGGAGAAGAATAAAACTCACAGGAACCCCGCTCCGGAATGCGCCGGAGCGGGGTTCTTCATCCATCCTTTTTATGGAAGAACCTCTTTCCCTGCAAAAATGTGCCGAACGTCTGGAACGGCGCGGATTCAGAAGCTTTGTGGTTCCTGGCCTGAAAGAAGCCGCAGACCTGATGCGCGGCCTGCTGCGGGAACTCAGCCCGGCGTCCGCCTCCTATGGGGATTCCATGACCTTGAAAGCCACAGGAATTCTTGATGAACTGAATGCCAGCCCGGATATTCAATTCTACGACGGTTTCGTTCCGGGCATGGACCGGGAGGAAAAATGGGAAATCCGCCGCCGCGGCATGACGGCGGACCTGTTCCTGACCGGAATCAACGCCGTCAGCATGAAGGGAACCCTGCACTGGGTGGACATGGTGGGCAACCGGGTGGCTCCAGTCGCCTTCGGTCCCCGGAACGTCATCCTGCTGGCGGGTGCCAACAAGCTGGTGGCTACGCCGGAAGAGGCGCGCGAACGCATCCGCCGCATTGCCCCGCTGAACGCCAGGCGCCATGAGGACTTCAAAACTCCCTGCATGTACACGGGAACCTGTGCGGACTGCAACTCTCCGGACCGCCTGTGCAACATCCACATGTCCATCGTTAAATGCTTCCCCAAGGGAAGAATTGCCGTCATCCTGATGGAGGAATCCGGGGGGCTTTGAACCGTTCTGCCATGTCCCCTCAATCCCGGATAGAAATCATGGCTCCGGCGGGTTCGTTCGAATCCCTGGCCGCTGCACTTCAGGGCGGCGCGGACTCCGTGTACTTCGGCGTAGGAAAGCTGAACATGCGTTCCCGCGCCACGGCAAACTTTGCGGAGGAAGACCTGCCGGAAATCGTGGCCCGCTGCCATGAGGCGGGGGCAAAAGCCTACCTGACGCTGAACATCATCGTGTATGATGAGGAACTGGAGGCGGTGCGGAATCTGTGTGCCGTCGCTAAAGCCGCCGGAGTGGACGCCGTCATTGCTTCCGATCTGGCGGTGATCACCCACGCGCATTCCATCGGGCTGGAGGTGCACATGTCCGTGCAGGCCAACGTCTGCAACATGGCTTCCGTCAGATTTTACGCGCAGTATGCGGATGTGGTCGTGCTGGCCCGGGAACTGACGCTGGCGCAGATCAGGCGTATCATTGACGGCATACGAGATGAAGGAATCCGCGGACCTTCCGGAGATCTTCTCCGGGTGGAAATCTTTGCGCACGGCGCCTTGTGCGTGGCCGTATCCGGCAAATGCCACATGAGCCTGGCGGCTTACAATTCTTCCGCCAACCGCGGAGCCTGTTTCCAGAACTGCCGCCGTGCCTACCGCGTGACGGATGAGGAAACGGGCAACGAACTGGTGATTGACAACAAATACGTGATGTCCCCAAGGGACCTCTGTACCGTCCAGGTGCTGGACCAGATTCTGGATGCCGGAGTCTCCGTCCTGAAGCTGGAAGGCCGGGGGCGTTCCTCCGACTACGTGCGGACGGTGACCTCCGTGTACCGGGAAGCGGCCCGCGCGTGCCTGGAGGGAACCTTCTTTCCGGCCAGGGCGGATGCGTGGATGGAGCGGCTGGAATCCGTCTTCAACCGGGGATTCTGGAAAGGCGGTTACTATCTGGGTGTAAAATGGGGGGAATGGAGCGGCTCTGCGAACAGCCGCGCCGCCCTGCTGAAAATCCACATTGCCAGGGTCGGCAACTTCTACCGGAAAAACGGGGTGGCGGAAATCTGCCTGGAGGCGGGTGCGCTCTCTGCGGGCCAGACCATTCTCATTGCCGGCCCCACGACGGGAGCCGTCCGCGTGGAGGTAAAGGCCATGCGGAAGGAAACGGAAGAAGGCATGGTCCCCGTGGAATCCGCCGGAAAAGGGGAAACCGTGTACATCGTGGTCCCCGAACAGGTCCGCCGCCGGGATAAAGTCTATCTGCTCCGCCCCCGTAGGCTGGAAGACGCCTGATACACGGCCATGATCGGGAAATCCCGACCGGCTTCCTGCTGTGCCGTAATACGGATGCGGGCATGGCGGAATAAGGCCTTTGGCGACTCCTTTTGAATCCCTTTTCAGGGAAGAAATGTCCGTTTTCAACTGTTGCATTGTTGCAATTCGGACGGACTGCGGCGATTGTACGTCCCTTTGGATGGAAGCGTCTGAAAGCGGGCAGATCAGGAAGGCGATGTCGATGATGATTCTTGTCCGGGTTGCTAATCCTCTGTAATTGCGTGTTTATTTTATTGAGGCGCATTAAAGGTAAAACGGCGTCCTGGAGAGAAATATAATTCCAGGTGAAGGAAAAAAGAGGTGCTGTTCGTAGTATGTAAAACTGTGTGCCATGTTTGACTATTGTTCCATTCTCCGTCTTTCCTTCCTGGGCTGTGCCGTGATGTGCTCCGGCGTGCTCCAGGCTGCTGGCTTGCAGCCGTGGCTGCGGGATTTGTCCGGAATTCCTCTTCCTGAATCTGGGAAGGACGGGAATGAATGGATGAAAAAATTATGGACCCGTACGGCGGATTATGTGGTGTCTGTTCCCGAGCTGGAAGCCGCCGATGACTGCGGGGATGCCATGGTGATGCTGGCTCCGGTATTCCGGGCGTGGCCGGATCCGGAAGCGGCGGGGGCAAGCCTGGCTAAAATTCTTTCCCTTCCCGTGGAGCAGGCGGGTCCCCTCTCTTCATGGAATGACCTGATGAAGCATGAAGACGCCATTTTGAAGCAAATCCGCTTCCTCAGACTGAAAAAGCTGGCTGCCCGTTATGATACGGAAGCCATCCGCCGTGCCGTTGCCCGCAACCGGGAAAAATATGGAGAACGATATCCGGATGCCGACAAATTCCTGGCGCGGCTGGATGCCTGGGAAAAAAAGCTGGGGCCTCTCCAGCCGTGGATTGAAAAGGCAGGGCGCGATCAGGAGGATATCCTGAGGGAACTGGTGGAATTGCGCAAAAAGGCTCTGATCGACTCCCTGCCGGAGCAGGATTCCGTCAGGGAATGGGTGGCGGTGCGGCGGTTCAACCCGTCCGGCGCAAGCACCTTCAACCATGACCGCCCGGCCAACTGGCAGGGCATCAGCAGCATGCCCGGGCCCGGGCGCGTGTACCGCAGCGGCATCATGAAATTCAGCGGCACGTCTTCCTCTTCCCCGGCGGCCCGCCTTTTGGAGGACGACCGCTGGATGGGGCATCTGGAACTGGATTTTTCCGGGGAACGGCTCATGTTTACGGGCAACTGCTTCGGAAAAAAGGAACAGCGGCCCTGGGACGTTTTTGAACTGGATTTGAAGACGGGCGGGAAGGAAAACCTGACCGCCCACATGCCTGCGGATACGGACAGTTACAACTCCTGCTATTTGCCGGACGGGCGGATCATTTTCATCAACACGTCCGGCATGCAGGGGGTGCCCTGCGTATCCGGTCATGACTATGTGGGCAATATCCATTTGTATGACCGGGAGAAAAAGACGACGCGGCGGCTCACCTTCGACCAGGACAACAACTGGTTTCCGACGATGCTCCCGGACGGCCGCGTGATGTTCCTGCGCTGGGAATACACGGAAAGCGCCCATTACTTCAGCCGCATCCTGATGCACATGAACCCGGACGGCAGCGACCAGAAGGAATACTACGGCTCCAACTCCTACTGGCCCAACAGCCTGTTCAATGCGCGGCCCCTGCCGGGCAGGCCCGGCATGTTTGCCGGCATTGTCAGCGGCCATCACGGCGTGCGGAGGCTGGGGGAACTCGTTCTCTTCAACGTGAACCGGGGACGGACGGCTACCGCGGGTGCGGTGCAGAAAATTCCGGGCTACGGAAAGCCCGTGGAAAACGTCACCAAGGACAGGCTGGTGGATGAACTGGATACGCCCTATTTTGCGGAGCCGTACCCGTTGAATGCGGAATCCTTCCTGGCCGTTTCCACTCCGTCCGGCAATGGGGGAGTGAGCAACGTGGTCTGGTGCGACGTGTACGACAACATCGTTCCCCTGACGGCATCCTCCTACTTCATTTATGCCGACCCTGCCCCCTTGAGGCCACGGCAAAAGCCACCCGTGCTGCACGACCGCGTGAAGCCGGACGGCAAAACGGCTACGGTGTATATTTCCGACGTGTACCGCGGCCGCGCCATGGAGGGCGTGCCCAGAGGTGAAGCCAAATCTTTGCGCGTATTCATGTCGGAATACAGCCCGCGGGACACGGGCAGCCACTACGCCATGGGCATGGAAAGCAACTGGGACCTGAAGGTGCTGTATGGAACGGTGCCCGTGAATCCGGACGGGTCCGCCATCTTCACGGCTCCCGCCAACCAGCCTCTGACCCTTCAGGTGCTGGACGGGCAGGGCCGCGCGCTGGCCCTGATGCGGAGCTGGTTCACCGCCATGCCGGGAGAAACCCTGAGCTGCATCGGCTGTCACGAGCAGCAGAACGCCGCGCCTCCGGCCAGGCCGGTCATGGCTTCCCGGCAGAAACCTGCGGAAATTGTCCCGTGGTATGGGCCGGCCCGCACGTTTTCCTTTGTCAATGAGGTGCAGCCGGTGCTGGACCGCCATTGCATCCGCTGCCATTCCGCAGAAAGCAAAAGCAGGGAAGGAGTTCCGGATTTCATGACTCTGGAGGCCGTCAAGGGCGCTCCGGCGCCGGGGTCCGTGGCCTATTGGAACCTGCATCCCTACGTGCGCCGCAACGGACCGGAAGGGAACTATCTGGGACTGGCCCCCACGGAATTTGCCGCGGATACGTCAGAACTCTACCAGTTGCTCAAAAAAGGGCATCATCATGTGGTCATGCCTGAGGAAGACTGGAACCGCCTGGTGACCTGGATGGACATGAACGCTCCCTATCTGGGCGAATGGCCCGGAGAACGCAATGAAAACCTGCTGAAGCGCCGCTATGACCTGCACAGGATGTTCTCCGGAGTGGAACGGAACTACGTGACCATGAAGGATTCCCGTTTCCGCAGGGATGCCGGGGCGAACGTGTCCCATAGCGGACGCTCCGTTCCTTCGCTCCGCGGGGAAAACATACCCGTTCCGTCCCCGCAGAATGAAACGCTGGCGCTGGATTTGGGGAACGGCGTCAGCATGGCGTTCCGCCGCATTCCGGCGGGAGAATTCAAGATGGGAAGCGAGCTGGAAACCCCCGCGGAAAAACCCGTTGCCAGGGTGCGGATGGAAAAGCCGTTCTGGATGGGGGAAGCGGAAGTGACCCTGGAGCAATACCGCCAATTTGACCCGGAATACCTCAACGGCTGGTACGACATGCACTACAAGGACCAGGTCAGGCCCGGGTACGACATGGACGCCAATCCGCAATTCCCGGTCATCCGGGTGCCGTGGACGAAAGCCATGGAATTCTGTCGCTGGCTTTCCGCAAAAACCGGTAAAAAGGTGAGTCTGCCCACGGAAGCGCAGTGGGAATATGCCGCGCGGGGCGGGACGGAGACGGACTTCTTCTTCGGCGGCCGCGATTCCGATTTTTCCTCCTATGCCAATCTGGGAGACGTGACGCTGAAGGAACTGGCCGTGTCCGGCGTGGACCCCAAGCCGATCAGAAACCCCAACCGTTTCTGGGACTTCGTGCCCAGGGATGAAAAATTCAATGACGGAACGCTGCACCTGGCTCCCGTGAAAAGCTACAGGCCGAACGGTTACGGACTGTACGACATGATCGGAAATGCCGCTGAATGGACCCGTTCGGAATACAGACCTTATCCGTGGAACGGGAAGGACGGCCGCAACGATACCGTGGACTCCCGCGTTCCCCGCACCGTGCGCGGCGGCTCCTGGTATGACCGCCCCAGACGGGCCACGTCCTCCTGGCGCTGGGGATATCCCGGCTGGCGTCCCGTGTACAACGTGGGCTTCCGTGTGATTATTGAAGACTGATTGACTGCCATGAAGATGAAACATATGCTTCCCTCTTTTCTTGCCGCAGCCTGCTGCCTGCTGGCCCTTGTCTCATGCAGGCAGGAACCGGACTCCGGGGCCGGTCCCGTGGCTCCGGTGGATGTCAAGGTTTATGGCAAACTGGCCGCCATTCTGGGGCATGAGAGCAAAAAGCTGGAACTGGTGGACCCCGGTTCGGGGAAAGTGGTGAAAAGCATCCGCCTGTCCGGGAAGCCCAACGGCATGGCAATTGACGGAAATACCGCCTATGTGGCGGAAGGTGGCCCCGGAGGCGTGGTGGAAGTGGTCGCTCTGGACACGGGAACCGTGAAGGGAGCCTTCCCGGCGGGGCATACGCCCATGTCTCCGGTGGTGCGCAATGGTAAATTGTATGTGGCCGCCAGATTCGATTCCAAAATTGTGGAAATGGACGCTTCTTCCGGAAAAGTGCTGAATTCCTGGCCTGCCTCCCGTGAACCGGTGGCCCTGGCCGTCTCCCCGGACGGAAAGAAAATATGGGCGGCCAACCATTTGCCCGCAGGCGCGGCGGACGGGGACTTCACTGCGGCGGCGCTGACCCTGATTGAGAACGGGAAGGCGGTTCATTTCCCCCTGGCCAACGGAACGCAGGGCGTGCGGGGCATGGCCGTCAGCCCGGACGGCCGCTACCTGGCCGTGGCGCACGTGCTGAGCCGCTACCAGGTGCCGACGACGCAGCTGGACCGGGGCTGGATGAACACGAATGCCGTGACCATCATGGACACGGCATGTCCGGACAGGCCGCATCCCGTCCTGCTGGACGATCCGGACGCGGGGGCCGCCAATCCGTGGGGCGTGCTCTTTTCCCCGGACGGAAGCCGCCTGCTCGTCACGCATGCCGGCACGCATGAACTCTCCGTCATTGATTTTCCCGCGTTGCTGGCGCGCATGAAGAAGGAGGACCGGACAGGGAACCCCGTGTCCGAAAGGCTGGGATTCCTGCACGACATCCGCACCCGCGTCCGCCTGCCCTTGAACGGTCCCCGCACCCTGGCTTCCGACGGGGAAAACGTTTATGTAACGGGATATTTCTCCGATACGCTGGCGCAGGTGCCGCTCAAGGCGGACGCCGTCCCCCGGAACATTCCCTTGAACGCGGAATACCGTCCTTCCAGGGAACGGCTGGGTGAACAGTACTTCAACGACGCCTCCCATTGCTTCCAGGGGTGGCAGAGCTGCGCCACCTGCCACCCGGACGCCCGTGTGGACGGATTGAACTGGGACCTGCTGAACGACGGCATGGGCAATCCGAAAAACACGCGCACCATGTTCCTCTCCCACCGGACAAGCCCCGTGATGAGCCTGGGCGTGCGTGCGTCTGCGGAAGTGGCCGTTACGGCGGGTTTCGTGCACATCCAGTTCATGGAACCGGATGGAGACCTGGCCGCGTGCGTCAATGAATACCTGAAAAACATGAAGGAGGTGCCCAGCCCGTTTTTGATGGCCGGCCATCCTTCCCGCCCTCAGACGAAGGAAACCGGATGCGCCCAGTGCCACGCGCCCGGCGTGGAGCGCGGGTCTCTCACGGAATCCGCGCGCCGGGGTAGGGAAATTTTCAAGACGGCCGGGTGCGTCCAATGCCATCCCCATCCGTATTTCACGACCAAGGAGCTGGTGGCTGCGGGAACGGCGAAAGGACTGGATGAAGGCAGGAAAATCCTGGTTCCTTCTCTGGTGGAAGTCTGGCGCACCGCGCCCTATCTGCATGACGGCCGCGCGAAAACCCTTCGGGAAGCCGTCACGGTGCACAACCGGGGAGATATCCGCGGAAAAACGAGCAGTCTGAACGACAGGGAACTGGAAGACCTGGTCAACTACGTACAATCCCTTTAAAGGGGGAGAAAGGAAAGGCATGGCTGGAAAACTACGGGAAATATCCGTCTGGGACGATGGAACCGGAGCGGCGGAACGTTTCTTCTGCATGACGGCGGAACCGGGCGGAAGCTTTGAGGAAGAACTGCATTCCCTGATGGATAGGTATCGTGAATCGGGTGGGGACGGCGGAGACGAGTTCCTGCTGCGCTTCCATGTCAGCGATCCTGCGCGGCAGTCGGAACTGCTGCGCCGTGTGGTGAAAGGACGCCGTTCCTATGTTTCCATTGTAGGGCAGCCCCCGGCAAACGGTTCCCGCGTGGCGTTGGAGGCATGGCATCTGGGCGGCATGCTGGGAAAAAGCAAGGAGGAAATGGAAGAAGGAACGGTACTGGTGGCGCGGAGGAAGCATTACCGCCTGTTTCTGGCAGGCAGGCGCACGGCTGCCGTGTGCGGCAGCCACGGCCAGATGCAGGAGGAATTCCGCTGGCTGGACCGTGTGGCCGCCGCGCAGGGAGGAACCGTTCCGGCTCTGGTTCACCGCACCTGGATTTACTGCCGGGACATTGACAACAACTATCGGGGGCTGGTGGAAGGCCGCAATGAGAGCTTTGACCGTTACGGGCTGAGCCCGGAGAGCCATTACATCGCCAGCACCGGCATTGAGGGCTGTACGGAAATGCCGGGGCGCCTGCTGCACATGGACAGCCTGGGCATTGCCGGGCTGAAGCCGGGGCAGGTCAGGTACATGGAAGCTCCGGACTACCTTTCTCCCACGCACCTGTACCGGGTGGCTTTTGAACGCGGCGCCCGCATCGTGTACGGCGACCGCTCCCATTACTTCATCTCCGGCACGGCCAGCATTGATGCGGCGGGGAACATTGTTCATCCCGGAAATGTGGCGCGCCAGACGCTGCGTACTCTGGAAAACATGCGTGCGCTGATGGAACGGAGCGGCGGAAGCCTTTCCGACTTGAAGCAGGCCGTCGTGTATTTGCGGGACTGGGCGGACCGGGATGTGGTCGAGTGGGCGCTGATGGATTCTCCGCTGGCGCAGGTGCCGCACTTGTTGTTGAAGGCTCCGGTGTGCCGTCCGGGCTGGCTGGTGGAAATAGACGGCATCGCCGTCAATGGGGCGGGAGATTCTTCTTTTGCTCCCTTGTGAACGGGAGCCGTTTTCCGCGTCTGCCGAAATTCAGACCTGTCCCTTTCTTCCTAAAAAATCGACTTTTGGCGTGCGTCCTGCCGGTCATTCCATCAGGAACGCCGGGTTTTTCCTGAATACCTCATCCCGTCAAGGGCGCATTTTCTTTTTTCTGCCCGCTCCCTTGTACAGGAATTCCGTTTTGGGTTCACGTCCAACGGTACGGTCGATCAGATCGGGAATCTCCTTGTCGGAATATCCGGCCAGTTTGATATATTTCCTTACCTGGGCCGCATTCCCCGGAAAATATTCTACCAGTAAATTTAAAAATGTTTTTTCCACGGAATCCGTGCGCATTTTGGCGGCATTGTTGCGCAAATCCTGGATGCTGATTCTATTGTGAATCAGAATGGAATTGGCATTGGCCTGGTCCATGTCGATTTTCCGGTCACGGTAAAGCAGCCTGTTTTTTTCTTCCTCTTCCTGCCGCTGCCGTTTTTGTTTTTCTCCCAGGTCCGGATCATAACTTTGTTTGATGCTGTGAAGAATCCTGGCGGTATAAAGCGCATACAGGGCGGAAATTTTCTCTCGTGAGATGGGCAGTACGGCTGCAAGCCGGCCTGTATCCTGGGTGGCCATATACCGGACCGCGCTTGTCTTGACATCGTAATCCAAGGTTTTGTCCTCTCTCCAGGAAGCTGAAGCTTCCGGAGAGGCGTCCATGGGGAAAAGGGGCGCCGCCGCAATGTAATAAAAGGTCCACAAGTCGTTTTGAACTTGCTCCGTGTTTTTGTCCTGAATCCTGCCATTCTCTTTCAATAGTTTTTTTGATCTTTTATAAAACTCTTCCAGCCTGCCCTGGTCCAAAAGGTCCTTGAGTCCGGAGGCGGTATATTCCGAATGTTTCATAAAATCGGGATAAGGCGGTTTTTCTACGTTTGGATTCAATACTGCCGGAGCACCCTGAATGGAAGAAAGGGGCGACAGGCCGCAGAATAAACAGGCAAGGAGGCTTTTCATAAGAATTTGGTCAGGGTTTCCGGTTTTCTCTTTGGAGTATAATATTGCGTTTTGATAGCTGTGCGTTGAACGCCGCGTCCGAATTTGGTAATTTTGATGGTTACTCCTTCTTCATTGGGGGCTGACCATGTAAACAGGAAACGCTGGTGCTGCGTGGTGACGTCCAGAAGCGGTTCAGACATGCGGCTGGTGCTGAATTTGCTGACCCATGTCCACTCCTGGGGCAGATTCTTGCACTGGCTCATGGGTTTGGGAGAGCCGATATTGTCGATAAATACATTCCGGTTATTGACATTGCTCCAGATGGGCAGGGGCTTGTGCTCGCTTCCCATTTCGGGAAGAGGGTCGGGAATGTTTTTTAAATGTGTTTCCAGCATTTCCACGTTGTGAAAACTCACATCCGTGGGGTGGAGAGTGATTTCAAGCTTGGCAGAGCATCCCGTTTCCGTGGGGAAAGCTTCGAAATTCCATTCATCATATCCTCTTTCCCCCGTCTTTGGATTTTTGGCATGCTGGGCAGTAACCTTTTGATGGCCATCAATATCGACTTCCGGAAGAACGACTGTAAATTCTTTTTCTTTAACCGTATTGCGTTCGGTCGTTGCCTGGACGACCACTTTTCCTCCTTGAACGGAATAAGGGCTGAGCTTGAGTTTGACGGGGTTGCCCATTTCTTCATCCAGCTCTCCAAGATTTTCTCCTTTCAGAATGGTCCATTTGATCTTTTGAGTATTTCCGATGAGGGAATCTTTCCCTGTTAAAAGAAGGTCCACGGATTCTCCTATGCCCAGCCTGGTCCGCTTCCTGTCGTCCTCTTCACTTCTCGGAGCTTCTTTCCCCTCTTCTCTTGCAATATGAATATCGGCTGATAATTCATCCGTCGTTGATTCGATTTGGAGGGCTCCCGTGTCTTCTTCCTCTGCCTGGATGGGAGGCAGAGCGGCTAATCCAATCAGATACACGGTCCATTTCAGGGAAAGGAACGAACTGGTCATGGGATGGAAAACTCTCTAATAAAGCTTCATTAAAGACTTTTTTCTTCATTGTCTATAAATATTTTTTACAAAATATGGATTAATTTTCGATCTAACAGATATCTTATATAATTAAAAAATTGATGGTAAATAAAAAATACTGGAAATATCTTTTATATTGGGTAATTGCTGAATAAAAGGAAATGGCCGATTTCGCTTGTTATCCCCCAGAAGGACGACTACCGTATCTTTGCATGACGTACCGCCTCAATACAGACCGCCTGGTACTTTTTTCCGTGCTGTTGTGGGGTCTAGTCCCCCCGGGACTTTTTGCATGGGGGAGCAATCCGCCTACTCCCGATAATGTGAGGTGGCTGGACCAGTTTTGTTCCAGTTATGTGGAATTCCTGACCATGGGAGGAATTCTCGGAATCATCATCGGTTTTGTGTGTGCCGCTCTGATCTGGCTGGTGCACCGGCTCACTTGGGCGCGGAGTGTCAAGATAGCCGTCCTGTTTCTGCTGTCCGCCGTGATCCTGATCCTGTACGGCGGCTCCCTGTCTTTTGCGCTGTTTTATTTGCCCCTCGCCCTGATCAACCCTGCCGTGTACTGTTTCAGTGTGAGCAAGGCGGAATGACCGGGAAGAGGGGGCGCATTGGCCGCCCAGATTTTTCGGCATGCCTGCCGCCGGAAGAATAAGGTGGAATTAATTTTTAGTTGACAGTCAATGGAATAGGTTGTTATTCCATAAAGGATAACTTGCTATTCCCTATGAACAGGCTCTTTTTCGGCATTGCCGGCAGATTCATTTCCTTTTCTTCATTCCGTCATGGATGGCCATGTGTTGTTATGGCTGCATTGCTGCTCTCGGCAGGCTGGGCGCAGGGGGAAACGTGCATGCAGCTCACGCCGTCGGGCTGGAAGGAGAGGGAGGATAGAAAGGAAGATTACTTGTTGACGGGGCTGAAGGAAAAAATAGGAACCTTCCCATTGCTGAACGGAGGAATGTGGAAGCCGGAGGACATCGTTCCTCCGGAAGGGAACGTGGCATGCGGAGACAAATTTCTTCTGCCTGAGTCGGAGGTAGGGCGGGAACGCTGGATATTGATGGACCGGGAAGGAAATGAATGCGCCCATTTGAATGTGTATTTGTTTGAGTCGGAAAGGATGGCGAGAAAAGAATTTATTCTTAAGCGTGAATCGTTCTCCCAGCTGGGAGATCTTGTTGTCTGGGGAAAGGAGCATGTCTGGAATGTGGAAGTGGACGAGGCTTTTCAAACGGTAACATTAAAGAAGGATAAAACCGGGGAAGCGTGGATGATGGCGGATCGTGAGTGGGAGATATTTGAACGGGTGAACAAGCCTTTTCAGTGTGATCTTCCCGACGTTCCGGCTTTGAAAAAGGAAGACATCCATGTTTCCGCCTTTCCCTTTCGCTTGAGGAACCTGTTTATGGTTCCCAATGTGGAGAACGGATCTGTAACAAGCTGGAAGCTCATCAACCGGGAGGGATATGAAACGGCAAACGTTGAAATTTTTCTTGGAAGTTCTCCCGGTTATTTGCGCACATATCTCAGGACTAATTACCAAGTGAACTGTTCCAGGGTAATGGACAAATCCTGGATGATGGACAGGACGGCGGAAGGCGGAATTTGGTGCATGTATTATACCCAGTTTTATCATCAGTCCGTTTTCCTCGCCTTGCGGGGCAATCTGGCTCTTATGCTGGATACCGTCAGCGACGGAGAGCAACTCAGATTCCACGTGGAGGATGTCCAGGAATTGTTCCGCTTGCTGCTGGGAGAAAAAAAGTATGAGGTTCCGGGCGAGGATCTGAAACTGGCCCTGGAAAAAGGCAGGCAGCGGGACGCCATCCGCAGAAAGGAGATGTATCAAGAGGGGAGGGAGCCACGTCCGCGGAGCAGTTTTTCCGGTACTTCCGCCGAATCCGATTGACCGATTTTTCACGTATCAGTGCATGGGAAAAATGAAGATGGTGATCATTGAGGTGCTGGCGGCTGCGTGTGTTTTTGCCTCCCACGGGCATGAAGCATTTGTGAGGTTGAATCCTGGACCGGAAAAAGAGACTGTTCCCTCGTTTAGCGAGCAGATTGAATGGCTGCTGGATTACGAATACCATTGGAAAGAACTGGAATCCGTCAGGGAATCATTTCGTTTCAAAACGCCTGAAGGAGCGTCTGTAGAACGGAAAAATATTGTCGCGTTGAAAGAACCTCTGATGCTCAATGGAAAAATTATGATGAGCCGTTTGAATGGAGAAAGCGATCTTTCCTGGAGCTTGATTGATGAAGAGGGCAATGACTGTGGAGGGGTAGCACTTTTCTGGACTTCTTCCAGGGTTCATCTCCAGCGTCTTCTAGTCATCCTGGCCGATCGCTGGCCTGCCGATTCTACAGGTTCTCTGAATGGCTTCCACGAAAAGTTGGAGGAGAAAGGATTGTGGTGCTTATATCGTCTGGAGGGAGAAAAAAAGCTTCAATTTAAATGTTCCATGCAAGGCAATCTGGGGTTGGTCTTCTATTGGAACAGAGAGGATGAAAGCAGGAAAAAGTTTGATGAAAAAGATGCGCGGGAGCTGTTTCGCCTGTTAAGAGGAGAGGCGGAATTCCAGCCTCCGGGAGACAAGCTTCAGCCGGCTTTGGAAAAGCGCAGCCAAAGGCTGAAAAAGCTTGCTATTGAATTGGAGAAAAAACGGGAAGCTGAACGCAGGGAAAGTGAGAAGCAAAAAAAGATGGAAAAAGAAATTCGGGAAAGGGGAACATGGAAGAAGGAAGTTTGTTGTGGAATGTCTTCCCCTTGTCACCCGGTAGGGGCGGATGATGTTTCCCGGGGGTTGGCGGGACTGTTAGGCATCGCGAAACATGGAACGGAGGATTGACAATTTCCTGCGCGTATGAAGGCAAAATCACCGTGCTATGCCGGACGGCTGGAGAGGAACATTTTTCCGTATGCAGGGAACCGTTCCGCAAGCGCGATGCAGCCTCATGGGAAAGGGTGTTACGGCTCCACCATCTGTTTTTTGATGGAATAACGCTCAGTGATCGCTTTTGCCTTGTCTTGCGGCAGGCGCTGGAAAAGGCGGAAATGCTGTTCAGTTGGAGCGGCATTGTTCTTCCTTCCAGAAGGATATTCCGGAGGAAGGATGGGGAATAATCCGGCGGGAGGGGACACCTCTTTTTGGTGAGGCTTATTTGTGTTTCCTGTGGCGGATGTCCGTGGCTTCCTTCAGGAAGACGACGGCGGCGGCGATGGTTTTGGCGATGTCTCCGATGCGCTCAATGGAGCGGATGATGAAGAGCAGGTTGACGTTGAGGGACGGTTGTCCGGCTTCCGCCGGAGTAACGAGGCCGCCCAGGGCCTTGCGGTGGGCCTTGTCCAGCTTCTTGTCGCGCAGGCGCACTTCCCGCGCCGTTTCCATGTCCTGCGTTTTCAGGCTTTCCACGGCGTCCCGGAATTCGGAGACGGCCATGTTCAGCAGGGGGAGGACGATGTCCGGGGCAAGGGATTCCTGCCGCTTGATGGAAGCTTTGGCATGCCGGGCGATGTTGGCGACTTCCTCCGCGCATTCGCGGAGCTTGTCCGTACAGCGGGAGAGGGAGAGGACCAGGCGCAGGTCGGAGCCGAGGGGGTGGAACTGGATGAGTACGGCGGAGCAGAGAGAAAGAAGCTGGCGCGTTTCTTCATCCAGCAGTTCATTGTCCGCAATGATGCCGTTGGCTCCGTTCATGTCCGCATCCGAGATGACCTGTTCCAGTACGGCCATATGTTCCAGCAGGCTTTCGCAGACGCAGTTGACGCGTGTCTGGATGTTGTTCAGGGCCAGATCGTAGTGGGGGAGGATGTGGTTGCCGGGATGTGGTGTCATGATGGTGGAAGAAGGAGTGAGGGTTGCCGGGATCAGCTGAAACGGCCCGTGATGTAGGCTTCCGTTTCCTTTTCCCCGGGATTGGTGAAGATTTGAGACGTTTGCCCGTATTCGACGAGGCGGCCCATGTACATGAAGGCGGTGTTGTCCGCGATGCGGGTGGCCTGCTGCATGTTGTGGGTGACGATGACGATGGTGAGGTCTTTTTTCAGGTCTTCCATCAGGTCTTCGATTTTCAGCGTAGCGATGGGGTCCAGGGCGGCGCAGGGTTCGTCCATCAGCAGGATCTGCGGACGGTTGGCAATGGCGCGCGCGATGCACAGGCGCTGCTGCTGGCCGCCGGAAAGGCCGTAGGCGCTTTCATGCAGCTTGTCCTTCACTTCGTCCCACAGGGCGGCTCCTTTCAGGCTGCGCTCCACCGTTTCATCCAGTTCCGCGCGGCTGTTGCGCCCCGCCACGCGGAGGGGGAAGACGATGTTTTCATAAATGCTTTTGGGGAACGGGTTGTATTTCTGGAAGACCATGCCCACCCGCTTGCGCAGGGAGATGACTTCCACGCGCGGGTCGTACAGGCTGGTGCCGTCTATGCGGATATCCCCTTCATGGCGCACTTCCGGGATCAGGTCGTTCATGCGGTTGATGTTGCGGAGCAGGGTGGATTTCCCGCAGCCGGAAGGGCCGATGAGGGCCGTCACCTTGTTGGATTCAAAGGTCATGCCGATGTTGAAGAGGACCTGCTTGTCTCCGTAATGGAAGCAGAAGTCCTCTACCTCGATGATGGGATCGTCGTCTGCGGCGGATGGTTCAGTCATGGGATGTGGAAATAAGGGGTGGAATGCGGCGCTTCCGCGTCAGAAACTGGACGCCGCGTATTTTTTGCGCAGGCGGTTGCGGATGAGGATGGCCGTGAGGTTCATGACCACCACGAGCAGAATGAGCAGCAGGGTAGTGGCGAAGACCATGGGCTGCGCGGCGTCCGAGTCGGGGGACTGGAAGCCTACGTCGTAGATATGGAAGCCCAGGTGCATGAATTTGCGTTCCAAGTGGATGAAGGGCCCTTCTCCGTCAATGGGCAGGGACGGGGCCAGCTTGACCACGCCCGTGACCATCAGGGGGGCCACTTCCCCCGCGCCGCGGGCCATCGCCAGGATCAGCCCGGTCATGACGCCCGGAAGGGCGCTGGGAAGGATGATGCGCTTGATCATCTGCCATTTGGAGGCCCCGCAGGCCAGGGCCGCCTCCCGCAGGCCGCGCGGCACGGCGGAAAGCGCTTCCTCCGTGGAGACGATCACGACGGGCAGCGTCATCAAGGCCAGCGTGAGGGAGGCCCACAGGATGCCGGAGGTGCCGAAGGTGGGCGTGTTGTCCACGGCCAGTTTTTTCCAGTAGAAGAGTTCATCAATCGTGCCGCCCAGGTAGTACACGAAGAAGCCCAGGCCGAAGACGCCGAAAACGATGGAGGGCACGCCCGCCAGATTGTTCACGCAGATGCGGACGGCCTGCACCAGCGTTCCCTGTTTGGCGTATTCCCGCAGGTAGATGGCGCCGATGACGCCTACCGGGGTGACCAGGGCGCTCATGAGCAGGGTCATGATGAAGGTGCCGAAGATGGCGGGGAAAATGCCGCCTTCCGTGTTGGCCTCCCGCGGATCATCCACAATGAAATGGTACAGGTTGTGGAGGAAGACGCCGCATTTGCCGAAGAAGCCCAGGTCGTTCGGAAGGTAGCCGTACACGGCCTTGTCCAGGCTGATCTCCTTCCTTTCCCCGTCTCCCAGGGAATAGACGAGCGTGTCGCGGCCCTGCTGCGCCCGGAGTTTGCCTGCTTCCGCCGTGTATTGTTCGTATTCGGCATTGAGCCGGGCTACTTTTTCATTGAGTTTGGCCAGTTCTTCCACAGGGTTGTCCACATCCCTAACGACGGGATTCTGTTTGAGCGCGGCGGTCCTGGTTCCGTTTTCCTCCCGGATGTCGTAGGAGCGTTCAATGGCCTTGATGTCCAGCCGCGCATCCGCCAGTCTGGTGTTGACGGTTCCTATTTTTCCGGTATCTATGGCCTTTATTTCCTCCCTCAGTTCCGCTTCATGGTCCAGAGCGCGGCGGAAGGCTTTCATGAATTCGGGGGATGAGGCCGGAATGGTTTCTCCGGAGGCCAGCTTGAGTTCCAGCGGCTTCACCAGGGCCTTTCCCCCTTCCATGCGTTCCAGGCAGAGAAGCCCCTGGGGCGTGGAGGAGGCGGAGATGTTGTGCACGTCCACATAACGGTAGGATTGCCCGTAGGTTTCCTTGCTGCCGGTGAAGAGCTGGTATTCCCGGATATTCCTCGCCGTGGAGCCGGGCTGCGTGGGGTCCGCCGGAACGTGGCGCGTCTGGTCCTTGGTGATGCTGGCGTACAGGGTGGACGGTTTTTCCCCCTCTGCGGCGGGGGATAGGGTCAGTTCATGGATTGTCTTGGGCCAGAAAGCCTCCATGCCGTTGACAAGGATGATGCCCAGCAGGCCGAAAATCATGATGAGACCCACAGAGATGCCTATGGAGGTGATCCAGATGTTGGCTTCTCCCAGGGGGCGTCTGGGAGCGGGAGGGAGAGTGAAATCCGGTTTCATGGAAAAGAAAGGATAGAGAGAAGGAGGACAGGGTCAGACGACATTGAAGCGTTTGCGGAGGCGCTGGCGCACGATTTCCGCCAGCGTGTTCAGGATGAACGTCATGGAGAACAGGATGAGGCCGCCGAGGAAGAGGACACGGTAGTGGGTGGAGTCCTGCGCCGCCTCCGGCAGTTCCGTGGCGATATTGGCGGAGAGGGTGCGCATGCCGTTGAAAATGTTCCAGTCCATGATGGGGGTGTTGCCTGTGGCCATCAGAACGATCATGGTTTCCCCCACGGCGCGCCCCAGCCCGATCATCAGGGCGGAGAAGATGCCTGCGGAGGCTACGGGGAGCACCACCGTCCGGACGATTTGCCAGCGGCTGGCGCCCAGCGCTTCGGACGCGGCGATGAGGGAGGGGGGAACGTTGCTCAGGGCGTCCTCGGAAATGGTGAAGATGACGGGAATCACCGCAAAGCCCATCACGAACCCGACGACGAGGGAGTTGCGCTGTTCATAGGGCATGCCGAATCCGTTGCGCCACAGGTCCGCAAAGCTGGCCGCCTGGAAGTCTCCCGCCCCCCACAAGCTCATGATGCCGCGGGTGAGGCTGATAAAGGGCTGTTCCAGCCAGTAGCCCAGATACTTCCAGCAGAACCAGGCGCAAAGAAGAATGACGGGCGTCATGACGATGTATTCCAGGCCGTTGCTGAATTTGTTCCTCCATGCCACCGGACGCGTGGTCCAGAACCAGGCGATGAGGGCGGCCAGGGACGGAATGAGAATGGCCATGCAGACCAGGGCCGGCACCTTGTCCTCCATCCTGGGGGCCAGGTAAAGCGCCCCGAAGAAGCCCAGCACCACGGAGGGCAGGGAGGCCATGATTTCCATCACGGGCTTCACCACCCTTTTGACGGAAGGCGGCATGAAGTGGGCCGTGTAAACGGCCGCCATGACCGCCACGGGCACGGCGAAGACGAGGGCGTACAGGGTGCCTTTCAGCGTGCCGAAGACCAGGGGCATCAGGGAGAGCTTGGATTCATAGTCGTCCGTGCCGCCTACGGACTGCCACAGCCATTTGGGGGAGTCGTACCCCTCGTACCAGATTTTGCCGACCAGTGCTTTGGAACCCGCTTCCGGGTGCCTGTCCCTGATGGAGAAGAAGTGGACGCGGCCTTGGCCGTCCGTAGCCAGCATGGAGTTGAGTTCCGCGTTGGCCGCCAGTTGAACCGGGGAAAAATCCAGCCGGTCGCTTTCCCAGCGGATGTCCGCCGTGGTGCCGTAACACAGGCGCAGGGCGTGCGGCGAGGAGACGAGGAAGGAGCGGTTGATGCCGGAGGCGGCGTAATGCTGCACGGGGCCGTTCAAGGGGGGAAACTTCTTGGTTTCGCCAAAGAGCCGCAGGGCGGTGCCGTCTGCCTGCGGGTGGGGGTACAGGCTGAAGATTTTCAGGCTCCCCCTGTCGCCGCCCAGCACCAGGGACATGTCCCCGAAGAGCCAGTTGACGGTGGTCATCCTTTCTCCGTCGCCCAGGGGAGAAGGAATGGTCTGGCGCTTTTCCCAGGTTTCCGAATCTTCGTCGTAGGCGAAGTAAAGCAGCTTGTCCGTATCCGTGGCGACGATGAGGCTGTCTCCCGAGTTGCCGGGGAGCATGGCGACGGGTTTGCCGTCCAGACGGTCCGTCAGGTCGTGGAATCCGGCGGGGACAAATTCCCCTTCATGGAGAAGGGATCGGGATTCTTCCAATGTCATCAGCAGGAGGCGCGGCCCCTGGTCGGTTTCATTGATTGTGGAAAATATTTTGCGTTCTCCCGCGTCTGCATAAGCCACGCCGGATATTCTGCCGGGAACATCGCCGGTTTCCGTCATGGGGTGGAGCGGGCTGGTTTCCGTTCCGGCCTTGGCGGGGCCGTGGGCGTTCGCCTGGCCGTGGATATTGAGGCCGGAATGAACGGAAATGATGCCCACCTTGCCGGATTCCGTGGCGACGGGGTAGGCTGACAGGAAGGAATTGTAGGAGTGGGCACAGACGGTTTCATTGTCCGGCAGGGCCACAGGTACGGGTTTCAGATTGCCGGAGGCCTTGTCCAGAAAGAAAATGTCCCTGCCGTTGCTGTAAACGAAGGGCTGTGTGCCGGAGGGGTCCAGCCCCCACGTTCCCGCGGCCTGGGCGGCGGGAGCGAGGCTCTGCCCTTCCTTCACCTCTGCACCTTGAAAGAGGGGAATGGTAACGGCCAAAAGGAAAAAGAGGATGCCGAAAACGGCAACGATGACGGTAAAACCTCCGCCGATGATGGTCTTGGTCATGATGCGGTCAAACCACAGCGTGGTTTTCGCCACTTGAAAGCGTTCGGGAACGGGTTTGGGCTTTCTGGAAGGGGACGGAGAAGGGGAAGATGGGCTCATGACGGTAGGCGAACGGAGAGAGTGGAGCAGGACCCGGCCCGGAGGCCCGCAGCCCTGCTCCGGCATGCGTTTTCAGGGAGATTGTTTATTCAAGGCTCTTGAGGACATCCGCGCTGACTTTGGCGGGGATGGGATAGTATCCGTCCTTGGTCACGATTTCCTGTCCGTCCTTGGAGACGATGAACTTGATGAATTCTTTGGTCAGGGTGTCCAGGGGCTCGCCGGGCTTCTTGTTGACGTAAATCAGCAGGTAGCGGGAGAGCGGGTATTTGCCGTTGATGCAGTTGTCGTAAGACGGCTGAACCGCTACCTGGCCGCCCTTTTCAGCGATGGAAAGAGTCTTGACGCCGGAGGTGACGTATCCGATGCCGGAGTAGCCGATGCCCTGCACGTCGGAACTGATGCCCTGCACCACGGCGGAGGAACCGGGCTGTTCCTTCACGGAGTTTTTGTAGTCTCCCTTCTTGAGGGCGATTTCCTTTACGAATCCGTTCGTGCCGGAGGCGCTGTTACGGCCATAGATGGAAATAGCCTTTCCTTTCATGGAGGGAACGCCCGCATCGCCCCAGTCGGTAATGTTGGAGCCGCCGCGCTTGAAAGTGGAGGAGAAGATGGAGTCGACCTGCGTCAGGGAAAGGGCTTGAATGGGATTGTTCTTGTTGACGAAGAAAGCCACGGCGTCCAGGGCTACCTTGATTTCCGTTGGCTTGTAGCCATACTTGGCTTCAAAGGCCGCGATTTCTTCCCGCTTCATGGCGCGGCTCATGGGGGCCAGCTGTGCGGTGCCTGCCGTCAGGGCGGGCGGAGCCGTGGAGGAACCTTTTCCTTCAACGCCGATTTTGACGCTGGGGTACTTTTTGCTGAATCCTTCCGCCCAAAGGGTCATCAGGTTGTTCAGTGTATCGGAACCGACGGCGCTCAGGTTGCCGGAAACGCCGCTGATGGGCACATACGGCTTGATGCTGCTGTCAACGGTTACTTGATCTGCTGCCATGCTCAGAGAGTTGAGTACGGCTGCGATTGTCAGGATTTTGGCGACAAATTTCATGGCGTCTTTTCTGTTGTGTTGCGTCTCCCTCCGGGGCGGTGTTCAGTACCGCTGGCGGCGGGCGACGTGGATGTGATATCCTTTCCACCCCCCTGTGAGGAAGTGAATCCTGGTTAAGAAATCGTCACAATCTGCGGTGTTCCCCCGCATACAAAAAACCGCCGACTTCCGCGGGAGGGAAGGCGGCGGCTGTCAATGATTGCCGAATGCTGAAAGGGCAGAGGCCGGTATAAAAGGGGAAGAAAGGAAGCTCCTGGACTGAAAGTTCTTCAAGCCATGTTTAAATCATACTTCTTCAGGGGAGAGCCAGCGGAAGGAAACAATGTTGAACCGGC
>NZ_KQ971091.1:0-231 GCF_001580195.1 Akkermansia sp. KLE1798 | reverse complement strand
CCACTCCCTCCCGGCTCGTCACTTCCCCGTAGGCGCGGATTGTAAACGTGTCGTCGCGCGTGGTGAGAATGTTGCCCAGCACCGCAAGCACGTCCGACTGGATCAGGTAGCCGGGTGCCGCCGTAAAGACTGAGCCCTTGGCCGCATCCGCGTTCGGGTAGCCAACCTTGGGCGTGATGACCATGTCCGTGAGTTCGTCAAAGGTCCTGTTGATCGAGCTTTCGTCGATGG
>NZ_KQ971090.1:49821-161128 GCF_001580195.1 Akkermansia sp. KLE1798 | reverse complement strand
GTACTGCCGCCGTGTTGGCGTGCCGAGAAGTCTAATAAAATCATGCCATTTGTCAATATCATTTGGCTATTTTTCGACAGATTTTTTATGCAATTTTACAACTCGTTGATTATAGACATTTTAAAAAATCGTATTTTCTCACAAAAAAGCCCCCTTTCACAAGGAAAGGGGGCAGAATGTTTCGGATGGCTTAAGCTTCCTTCTGTTTTTTCTTTATGGCGGCATATTGGTGGACCAGCGGCAATTCGTGGAATGCTTTCAGGGCATCCTCTTTTGCCTGTACATAGTCTTTTTTCTCCATGGCCATTTCCATCATGACTTGATAACAAGCGGCATTGTAGCCACCATCACCGCGAGTATTGGCATCCCGCATGATTTGCAAGGCGCGCCGGGAGGCATCATAGCTGTTTTCCCGCATTTCATCCGAACTTCTATAGATTTTCAACATGTAGGAGGCCAGGGTATCTTCCCGGGGAAAGCGCGAAAGCATCTTGTCCAGAATATCAACCGCTTTCCGGTAGTCCTTTTCCTGGAAAGCCTGTTCAGCATGCACTTTAGCTACTGAGAAAGAAAAAGAGGAACTGTCAGAAAAACGCTCTGCATTTTCTTCCATCAATTTGATGTAATCCTCATATTTTTTCTGTTTGCGGAGTTCAAAGGATTTCTTTAATACTCCCTCAAGCTCCTGGTCGTATGCCTGGCGTTTGGCAAGCTCTTCACTCAATTTGTCTTTGTCCAGCGTTTCCCTGCGTGCCAGATCAGCCACCCAGGAAGGCATCCTCTTGATCTCTCCCGCCCATACAACCACACCATCACGAATGGCCACGGCAGACGGGAAATATTGCAGTTTAAGAGAATCAAAAAGATTCCTTACAGAGTCATCCGAAGGGACCCCGACCGGATAGGGAGACCACATGCCGGGACGTTTCAGGCATTCCTTTACCTGTTCCTTGTTCAAAGGACTCACCGACAATGCCAGCACTTTGATATTGGGATGATCCAGCAATCCGTATTTCTTCAAGACAATATCTAGTGTATTGGCAGGACGATCCCCTACCAGCTTTCCATCCTTCGGGAAAGCCCGCCAAAAGTCGATGAAAACGGTTTTCCCGGCGGGAAGTCCCGCCATACCGGGATGGTTGAACCACGTCTGCTTTTTCAAGAGAGGCGTATAAAAAGAGTCTTCCTGAACGGGATTTATTTCCTGCGCCTTGCGGGGCGGTTCCGGCTTGATTCCCTTCGTCACACGATCCAGCAAGGACTGGAGCGTTTCCTTGTCCCCGGTCTGTTCCTGCAGCTTTGCCCATGCTTTTCCCAGGGATGAAAGCGTAATAGCTTTTTCCATATACTCCAGCGCCTCCTTGTCTTTGCCCTGCTTTTCCCGCAGTTCCGCCATCATGCTCCACGGAAGAGACGCCTCCTTGTTTCCTTTTTTCGAGATTTCAATGCACCGGCGCAAGCACCGTTCCACCAGAGCGGCATCCAGTTTATCAAACGGCATGGTATCCGCTTCCAGCAGGCTTCCGGCTACATTTATCTGCACACGGTAATTATCCGGATATTCTTCTGTCAGATCATTCAGCACCGATTGTGCTTCATCGTATTTTCCCTGTTGCAGCAGAACATTGAAAGGTATGGTTTTCAAATAAATCAGCCTGTCCTGCGGAAATTGATTCGATTCCTGAATTTGCTTCAAAAGGGGTGCAACCCCCTGTCTGCCATTTTTCTGGGCAAGCTGGCTGACCATCTGCATCGTCTGCATGAAAATCTTATTTTCCTTGTCTCTCGCCTCCTCCGTTTCAACCGGCAGAGACGCCGCAGAGAAGTCCGGCTTCAACATGGACGTCAACAGTTCTTCCGAGAGCTTCGCCGGATGCCCCCGCCAGATAAGTTTTCCGTTCTTGATGGCAAAAGCGTGCGGGATTCCATTCACTTCCATCGGATCCAGCCATTTTGCCTTGGTGCGCTTCCCATCCACGTCCACCGCCATGGTATAGTTGAGGGGAGCCGGCCTGTTTTTCAGAAATTCTTTCAGAGCTTCCGGAGACTTGCGGTCCATCACGTTTACCCCGATGATCTGCATGTTGGGATTTCCCTTGAGTACCTGGTACAGATGTTCCATATGGGGCATCGCAGCAAGACAGGGGCCGCACCAGGTAGCCCAAAATTCAAAGATATACACTTTGTCTTTTTCCCATTTTTTCACGGGCTCTCCCTGCAGCCATACCTCCGGAATTCCATCCAGGGGCATTTCAGGCAATGCTTCCGCCGGGACGGCAGTTTGATTTTCTTTTTTTTCAGGAGAAGCGGCCATGGAAGGCATGCCCGCAGACATCATAAAAACAGCGGAACAGCCCAAAACAAGCAGAGTGGAATTCAGCATAGTAAAACCATACTCCTGGAGCCTGATGCGTCAAGACTATAGAAGAGGAATTCCCGGCGGATGGCACAACAAGGTTCATTTCTTCCAATGCATGGAAATTCATAAGACATCTGACCATTGAAGAAGAAAGAAAATGCTAAGCATGAGCTTTTTTGCACAAGTGCAGAAAATATCAATCTCCAACATCCACATTTTTTTGAATTTCATTGGTTTTAAGAAAAAAAATTTACCTTTTGCGATAATCAAAGACAATATTATTTTCCAAAAGAGAAAACACATTAGAAAGGTCTTGCCAGATTTTTCTGAATGCGAAAAATGCGCGCATGGATGATATGAAGTCCAGCATCAGGAAGTTTCTGGCCCTCACAAAAATGACTAGGGATGAATTCGCCGACCTTTGCGGCGTAAGCAAAAGTCAGGTTGACAAATGGCTCTCCACCGTACCCATCCCTGCTGCACGACAACGCCTCATTTCCAGAATCATGGAGGAAGAGTACGCCAAACACGCTCGCGCAGCGCAGATCAAGAATCCAAACAGTATCCACGTTCCGGTAACTCCACAACGATATGAAAAGTTCAGATCGGAAGCGGAAAGACATGGTTTGACCGTACCAGAATGGGCCAGTGAAGCTTTGGACGCACTTTCCAACATCAAGTGCAAAAGGTAGAAAGCCGGTCCAGATACCCAACACTATCATATGGAAAGGAAAAATAGAGAGCTGAACATTCACCGCCCATCCTGCGCACAATTACCAAATTCCCAGTAATTTCATGTCAGACGACGAAATACGCACCACAGTCAGGGAATGGCTTCAATGCCAACACCGCAAGTCCTATCAACTGGCCGGGGAAATAGGAATCCGTCCCCAAACATTTTACGCCCAGATGAGCGTACGCAAAATATCCGATAACACCAAAAGAGCGCTTGCCCGGGTTATTCCGGCATTGATGTCTGAGTTGGATTTGAGCTTATCGTCTTCTCCGGATAGAGACGATCCGGAACGCCTCAAAGTCAAGGAATGGCTCAAGGCACAGGGTAAAACTCGGCAGTGGCTGGCGGAACAATGCCGCGTTTCCGTCCGTACCGTGCACACTTGGTTTTCCGCAAGCGGGAGCATTCCCGCAACACAGTCCCTGTTTATCGAGAAGCTGATGAAGGAAGACGTTCCGCATCCCATGCCCCTGCATGAGTTTTCCGCCAATTTTTCCGAGGCGGAGATGTTCATCATCCATAAATTCCAGAAGCTTCATCCCGGCATTGACCTGAATACATACGGGATGTATAAAATTCTGGAACTGTGCATCAATACTCTTTTACAGGACGAGCACAGCCGCCCCGCATCCGTGCCAACTTCTACCAGCATTCCGGAAGATTATCTTCAGGCGGCTGAAAGGCCTTTTCCCTCAGGGAAACAGAGCGCAGACATGCTCCATAAAAGGCAAACCCCGCAAGCTTGCAGCTTACGAGGTTTATAATGGCACGTCCAACAGGATTCGAACCTGTGACCCACTGCTTAGAAGGCAGTTGCTCTATCCAACTGAGCTATGGACGCATGGCGTGGAAGGAGAGTAGCAAAGATGTTCTCTGCTTGGCAAGCCCGTATCTGTAAAAAACGGTGTCCCGGCTGCCCTTCAGGCATTGTCCGGAAAAGACATGCCCGCAAGTCCTCCCCCGAATTTTTCCACCAGCGGTTCCTGATGAGAGAACATCCGCTCTCTTTCCTCCGGCTCCGTGTCAATATAGCCGTGCAGATGCAGCAGGCCATGCACCATGTACCGGAAAAGTTCCCGGCAAACGGGTTCGTTGTATTCCACCGCCTGGCGGATGGCGGTATCATAGCTGACGACGATTTCCCCCAATCCGTCGCCATGAGGGAAGGTGATGACGTCCGTTTCAGAGGGATCATCCAGAAAGCGGGCATGCACATCCCGGATGGAGTCATCATCCACAATGCTTATTTCCACTTCCTCCAGGCCGGAGAGGACGGGCACGGGTCCTTCCGGAAGGGCCAGAACGGCAGACAAACAATCATTCAGAGCCAAGGACAGGGACTCCATAACGGCAGGCGGGATGCGCCCTTCCTCCAAATGGCTGTAAAGTTCAAGATGCGGTTTCATCCTTTTCCTCTCCCTCCGGATTTTCTTCTTCCGGTTTTCCTGCATTTTTCCCGCCGGAAGCGTCATCCGGCAGTTCCATGATGCCGGGAGAGGATTTGCCGTCCTGCGCCTTTCCTTCCTGCTTCCCTCCATTTTCCAGCTCGGACGCTTCCGCGTTTTTTTCTATTTTTGCTTCCGGACTGTGGGCTGGGGAAGGATACGCAATGCGGTTGTGATGGATGCTTTTCAGCGTTTGAATAAAACTGTTCCGGATTTTCTTGAGGTCTCCAAAGGTAAGTCCGCTGTCATCCAAATGACCGTCCACCACTCTTTGCTTGAGCAGTTCATCCACCTTTTTCTGCATTTCCTCGCAGGAAACCCTGCCCATGGAACGCGTAGCGCTTTCCACAATGTCCGCCAGGCTGACGATGCCCGTCTCCTTGCTCTGCGGATTCGGCCCCTTGTAGCGGAAGTTGGATTCCACCACTTCCGGAACGTCATCCGGGGAAGCGAGACCGCTTTCCACCCTGCTCAGGATTTCATCACGGTATTGAAGGGCTTTCCGGTAGAAGAAGTATGCCAGGGATGTACCGTGGTGCTGTTCGATGGCATCCACCAGAGGCCGCGGCAGGTTGTTGGCCCTGGCCATTTCCACGCCGTCGCTGACATGGTCAATGATGATGCGGGCGCTCATGCTGGGCGTGAGTTCATCATGGGGATTGGGGCCGTCCATGATGTTTTCAATGAAATAGAGGGGATTTTGCACCTTGCCGATGTCATGGTAGTAGGCAGCCACCCGGCATTCGATGGGGTTGGCGCCAATAGCCTCCGCCGCGGCCTCCGCAAGCTGGGCAACCATGAGGCAATGGTGGAAGGTTCCCGGCGCCTCCATTTGCAGACGTTTCATGAGGGGGCGGTTCATGTCCGCCATTTCCAGCCAGGAGATGGGCGTAATAATTTTGAAGACGCCCTCTATGATGGGGAGTACCCCGCTGATCAGTACGCTGGTGAGCATGCTGATGCCGAAGGATACCGCTACGCATAGCAGCACTCCCACCAGGTCTGAGTCCCACGCCTGGAGATTGACGACTCCCATGATGCAGCTCAGCACCATGATGAGCAGCCCCACGAAGAATCCCGCCCGCAACAATTGGGCACGATTTCTGAGGTTATGCGTAAGAAGCACCGTGAGCATGCCGGACAGGGAGCTCAAGATCCAGAACTGGACCTGTTTTTCCGGCATGTATTGCTCAGGAAGCACGAAGAAGCCGCCGAGCATGCAGATGCAGATGGTGGCGAACATCCCCAACAGCGGCCCCAGAAGCACCGTCACGATCAGAGGAGCCATCATGTAAGGCAGGTAGAGAAGCTCGTTGCCGATATCCGACGTGATGTCCGCCGTCACGTGGCGAATAAGGCTGAAGAAGAGCAATTGCACCAGAACAGTGCCCCAGGTAACTACAAAGGTTTTGTTCTTTTTGCGCTGGGAACCGGCGCAGAGCCAGTACATCGGCATCAGCGCCAGCGTCACAGAGAAGAGCAGGAAGGCCTCGGAAACATGATGCCATACGGACCTGCCCCAGTGCGGGCTGTAACTGCCCATCCATTGCAGGATGATGAAAACCAGGATGCACAAGGCAACGGAAACCACAGGATTGGAATCCAGGCGGTCGCCCGGGGTATGCTGAACTCCGGCAACCTTTTCCGGTCCCTTGCCTTCTTCCGCCGCGGCGTGTTTTTTCAAAAGATGAAACATGATTGATTATTTGGGGTACACTTCCGAGATTTCCGGAATGGTACCCAGTTTGGCCATCTCCTCTTCAATGAGGGGATTGACACCCGTATGCACCATTTCCATGGAAACGCGCAAGGCATTGCGGATGGCTACGGGGGAGGAACTGCCGTGCGCGATGATGGTGACGCCCTTCACTCCCAGCAGGGGGCTGCCTCCTACGGCATCCGCAGAAAGGCGCGTCTTCATGGCCCGGAACGCACCGGACGCACAAGCCGCTCCCATCATCCGGAGGGGATTCGCCTGGAGTTCCATTTTAAGCCATTTGCCAAATGCCTTGGCCGTGGCTTCACAGGTTTTCAGCAGAACATTGCCGGTAAATCCGTCCGTCAGCACTACGTCTATTTCGTGCTCAAAGAGATCGTGGCCTTCCACATTGCCCACAAATTCAAAGGGGAGCACGCCGCGCTCCTCCAAATACTTCAGCAATGCAAAAGTGCCTTTGGTGAAGTCCGTTCCTTTTTCGTCCTCGGACCCGTTGCTCATGATACCCACTTTCGGCACGGGCTTGCCATAAACGGTGCGTGCCAGAATGCCGGCCATAACGGCATATCCCACCAGATGCCGGGGCTTGGCATCCGGGTTGGCGCCGGTGTCCGTCACATTGCAGACTCCGAATTCATTGGGAAGCTGCGTCACGATTCCGGCGCGTTCCACTCCGTTGAGCAGGCGGAGCTTAATGGTGGCGGCCGCTACGGCCGCTCCCGTGTTGCCGGCGCTGACAACAGCGTCCGCATCCCCTGATTTGACAAGATCCACGGAGACGGACATGGAAGAGTTTTTCTTCTGCCGGACGGCCATCAGACCGGATTCATTCATTTCCACTACTTCCGCCGCGGGCACGATCTCCACACGCGGGCCGGACAAGCCCCAGCGGTCGCAGGAATTACGCACCACATCCTCCCTGCCTACGAGATAGATTTTTTCAATGAGGGGGAAGTCCTGCAGGGCCCGTTTCGCCCCGTCCATGTTAATATCGGGCGCATTGTCGCCGCCCATCACATCCAGTGCAATCTTCATACGTATTTGTTGAAGAAATATGTTAGCAGAAAAACACTCCGCTTCAAGCAAGTTCAGCCGCTTTGCGAAGCAAAAGCGGCCGAGGGTTCAAAATTATTACGCCGCGGTACGGCGGAAAATTTTTCAAAGTTGTTCAGGATCGCAGGCTCAGGCTTCCGCCTTCACCACGATTTCCTTGCCGGAACGGGTCGTGTAGGTGCCGCAACTCGGGCAAGCGGTATGACCGGGGATGCTGCTGCCGCAATTCTGGCATTTGCGAAGCTTCGGAGCACGCCATGCCTGGGCGGCAAGGCGGGTACGCTGCTTCATCTTGGACGTTCTGCGCTTTGGTGCTGCCATAATTTTAGTTGGTAAAAAGGTGATTAATGCTGGTCCCCCAGTTCATTGAGGGCGTCCCACACGCCGCTGTTTTCAATCGGGGCAGGACTGTTTACACCCGTTTGCCCCTGTTTGTCCACTCCAAAATACGGAGTTTTCGCCATACAGTCGTTTTCCATGCCGCCGTCCGCACATTTCGGGTATGCGGGAAAGTCCAGCACGATTTCTTCCCTCATGGCATCAGATACATCTACAACCGTTTGATTGTCAATTTCAAAAGAAGACGCAAAATCCTCCACTTCCACCACGTAGTCAAAGCGGCCCAGGCAGCGGACACAGCGGAATTTGAAGGGAGCGGAAATTTTTCCTCTCACGAACAGTTCATTTTCAAACCTCTGAACCTGCAAGTCAAAGGCAAGCGGCCCGATGGACGTGACTTCTTCATCATCTATGCCGAAGATTTCCGAATCCAGCTCCCCGCTGTATTTTTTCCCCGCTTCCGGCAAATTCTCAAGCTCTACCAGCAATCTTTTCATAAATGCATCTTACAGGCTGATTCCGCGCCTGACAAGCAGACAGGGCGGCACCCGCATCCGCAGAAGCAGGAATGACACGCGCGCCGGCAGCCGGAATAACGGAAAGCCGCTGCGGCCTAGCCGGGAGGCCATTCCAGCTTCCTCCCGGCTAGGATGTGCATGTGCAGATGCGGGACGGCCTCCCCGGCATCGGGGCCGTTATTGATAACGAGACGAAAGCCGGATTCATCAATACCCAGGCTGCGGGCAATTTTGCCTGCGGCCAGCATCATGTGGCCCAAGAGGGCGGCATCCCCTTCATCGGCCAGGGACAGGCGCGGAATGGGCTTGCGGGGAACGAGCAGCAGATGCGTGGGAGCCTGGGGACCGATGTCCCGGAAGCAGACGCACTGGTCGTCCTGATAGACAATGTCCGCAGGAATTTCCCCGGCACAGATTTTTTCAAACAGCGTGAAAGACATGGAATCAAAAAGAAGTCGTCAGGTTGTTTACCGTTTTGCAGAAGGCTTGAACAGATTATTCCCTGGCGGCGGAAGCCCGGCGCAGGCGGTCCATGATGGCGCGGCCCAGCCCCGCTTCCGGAACGGGTTCCGCCACAATGACGTCAATGGCCCCGTTTTCATCCATCTGCCTCATGAGGGCAAACAGGCGTACGGCGGCTTCCGCCAGACGGCCGCTGCCGGGGCTCATGGCCACCACCTCCGCCCAGTTTCCCTCCTGGGCCAGATCGGACGTGCCTTCGTAGGAAAGCAATCCGTAGCGCACGCCCTCCACAGGCGTGAACTCCATGCCGGGCTCCAGCAAAATCATGGGCTTGCGCGGCGCGTAATGACTGGCGAGCTGGCCGGGGGCATCCGCAGGGGCGGCTTCCGACAGGGGACAGGAAGAGGGCTTGCGGCGGATGACCTTCACCATGTTCCTGAACTGTTCCCTGGTGACAGGGCCTTCACGGAGCAATTCCAGGGCAGGCTTTCCCTTGTCGTCCACCATAGGCCGCACGATGGTGCTTTCCAGCCCTTCGGAACAGGCCCCGGCATCCAGGATCATTTCAATGTTGCCGCCCAGCTCCTTTTCCACCGCGGAGGCGGAAGTAGGGCTGATGTGGCCGAACCTGTTGGCGCTGGGCGCCGCTACGGGCCTTCCCAAAGCCTTGGCCACTCCGCGCATCGCCGGATGGGCGCTTACCCGCACGGCTACCGTAGGCAGTCCGCTGGTGACGATGTCCGGAATGATGTCAGCCTTCGGCAAAACCATGGTCAAAGGCCCCGGCCAGAATTTGGATGCCAGGGTGTGCACCAGTTCCCGAAGCTCTTCGGGAATGTTCGTGTATTTCTCAATTTCTTTCCCATGATGCACATGAATGATGAGCGGGTCGAAAGAAGGGCGCCCCTTGACTTCAAAAATTTTAGCCACCGCATCGGGATTCAGGGCATCCGCCCCCAGGCCGTAAACGGTTTCCGTGGGAATCCCCACCAGAGCACCCGCCGCCAGCGCTTCAGCCGCGCGGACATACAGCTTGCGGTTGTCTGACAGGGGATCCACCTCGAATATGTCGGTTTGCATGGCCCTATCCTTGCCTGAAGGATGCTCCTGCGTCAAGCCAGACATCATCCCCTGCCCTTCCTACGGGCCGGAAAAGGGCATACGGCTAAAAAGTTGTTTTCTCAAACGGGCGGATTGGTTACACTTGGGGTATGAAGGACCCGGTGCGCCCCCCCCTGCCTAACATCATCCTGATCGGGCTGATGGGGTGCGGCAAAACGACCATCGGGAAGGAATTGCATCGGGAAACGAATCTGCGCTTTACAGATACGGACCAACTGATCGAGCAGCAGACGGGCATGAGCATTCCGCAGATTTTCAAGACTCTCGGAGAATCCCACTTCCGTGACCTGGAAACCGGCGTCCTGCGCCAAATGCAGTCCGGCAGCAGGCACAGCCGCATCATTTCCACAGGCGGCGGCATCACCATCCGCCCGGAGAACCGGAAACTGCTGAAGGAACTGGGGTTCGTGGTCTGGCTTCATACGGATGTGAATACTCTGTACCAGCGCATTTCCCGCTGTTCCAACCGTCCCCTGCTGCAAGCTCCGGACTCCAGGGGGGTGCTTGCACGTCTTATGGACGAACGGCTTCCCTTTTATCAGGAAACAGCCCATCTCACCATAGATACGGCCAATCTCCACATTCACGAGATCACCTTCGGCATCCTTGAATCCGCCCGGGTGTTCCGTTCACGCTGACACAGCTGCATATTCCTTTTCCGTGAGCTGCTTCCCCCAGGGGCTTTCCGTCCTTTTGCAAGAAACAACAAAAGGCGATCCTCACAGGAGGAACGCCTTCAGGGAAAGCTGAACGGTTATGCGACTCAGGCCTTGCGAGCCTTGCGGATCATGGAGTTCACCGTTTCAGACGGCTGGGCGCCGTTGGAAAGCCACTTGTCAACCTTTTCCAGGTCGATGGTGTAGTTGACGCCTTCCTGCATGGGATCATAGGTGCCTACCTGTTCGATGTAACGGCCGTCGCGGCGAGCGCGGCTGTCTACAACTACGATTTTATAGTAAGGACGGTCCTTGGAACCCTGACGGTTGAGTCTGATTGCTACTGCCATATCAATTTTAAATAAAAGATGTTAATGAGAACTCCCGCGTTTTGTCGCTCGCATGCGTGCACGGTCAGCTTCCCATTGCGGGTGCAGATGTATGCGATATAATGGGATCATTGTCAACACCAGAGTTGTTTTCCGGCAAAAAAACCTTTTCATCCCTTCTTCCCTTCATTACGAAAAACTTTCCACGGCCATGCGCCCGAAGGAGTACAGCATGCTGATGCCGAATCCGGCAAGTGCCAGGGACAGCGCGGCGTCCACCCAGCTGGCATGGCGGTCATAAAAAATCCGGATGGGATGCCAGCGGAATACCAGCGCCCAGAGGATCCATCCCACCGTGCCCGTAACCACGATGAGCACGCCGATGAAGAAGGCATAGGAGACGGAATGATTCTTTTCCAGCAGAGGGGCGGCCAAAGCCACGAAGAAGAAGGTGGCCTTGGGATTCATCAGATTCGTCAGCAGAGCGTCCCGGTAAATGGAGGAGGCCGGGGGGACGTTTCCGTCTGCCGGAACGGGAGACTTACCGCCACGGGGCCATATTTTCCAGGCCAGATACAGCATCCAGCAGGAAGCCAGGCAGAAAAGCGCCAGCCCCAGCGGACTGTGAAAAACGGAAGCCCCCACCGTGCACGCCAGCGCGGCATGCGCTACAACACCCGTGCCGATGCCCAGGGCGGCCATCACCCCGGCTCCGAATCCGTACGCCAGCGTGCTTCTGGTGACGAAAGCCTGGTCGGGACCGGGAGAAGCCTGTGAAAGCAGCAGAATTCCTGCAAAGATGAGTTCTTCCATGGACGGGGAAAGTGAAAGTCATGCCCGGGGATGCGCCTGCCTGTAAACCTCCGCCATTCTGGCGCGCGTCACATGGGTGTATATCTGCGTGGTGGACAGGGAAGCGTGGCCCAGCAGTTCCTGGACGGAACGCAGGTCCGCCCCGGCATCCAGAATATGCGTGGCGAAGGTATGCCGGATTTTATGGGGGGAAATGGGGAACGGGATGGAGGAAAGCTTTACGTATTTGTCCAGCATCATCTGCACGGCACGGGCGCTGAGGCGGGTGCCTATGCGGGAGACAAAGAGGGGGGAATTCTTCGGCAGTCCGGCCATGGAAGCATACGTTTCCAGGGCGGACAGAGCGGGAGCCCCCACAGGCAGAATCCTCTCCTTGCGCCCCTTCCCCATCACGCGCACCCCGCGGAATCGGTGGTCCACGCTGTTGACGTCCAGGCCGACAAGTTCGCTCAACCGCATGCCGCAGGAATAGAAGAGTTCCAGAATGGCGGCATCCCGGTAAGGCAACCACGCCGGGGCGTTGGGAGGCACCGGTACCTTGTACGGCAATTCCAGCAATTCCACCATCTGGTTGATGGTCAGGAAAACGGGCAGGCTTTTTTTCTTTCTGGGCAGGGAAACGCCCGTCATCGGACTGGCCTCCAGACCGCAACGCCGCATCATGAACAGGTAAAAACTGCGCAGGGCGGCAAAACGCAGGCGGATGGACGCCGTAGCAGCCTCATCCTTCAATTCCTGAAACAGCCAGTCCCTCATCTGTTCAGCCGTGCAGGCCTCCCACGCCGTGAAAGAAGCACCCGCCCATGTCCGGAACTGGCGCAGGGCGCGGGCATAAACCTCAACCGTATGCGGGGATGCCTGTTTTTCCACCTCCAAATACTGCAGAAAGGCCCGTTCCGGTTCCAGCGGCTGTTCCATGGCGAAACCAGAGTTATTCCGATTCTTCCTCCTGCTCTCCGTTCACAGGAGCCTCCAGCAGCAGAACCTCGCTGATATTCGCCCTGATGAACAGGTCTATGTCGTCCGGCTCTTCCATGGAGTACAGAGGGTTGTCCCGGTAGCTGTTCGCAAGGGCCTGTTCCCTTTCCATGGGGCTGAGCGTACCGTCCTTGTCCAAGTCGTAAAGGTCCATCATTTCCTTCAGCCTGGCCTGGTACAGAGCGGCCGCATCTTTCATCACAAGAGCATGTTCCTCCGGATCAATGCGTCCGTTTCCATTGGCGTCATACTTTTTCAACAGCATGTTCCTGGTCAGCAAAAACAGGCCCGGCGCCACCATGAAGCGTTTTTTCCCCGGCGTTCTGATTTCCACCATGGGTACGGCTCGTTCCATCCCGGGAGGCGGAGGAGGGGGTGGAGGCCCTTCCTTACGGCGCATGTCCGGTCCTCCGTCCCTGCCGCGTTCCCTGCGGAGTTTTTCCACATATTCCCGGAACGCCTTGTATTCCGTAGGAGAAAGTTTTCCGTCTCCGTCCTTATCAAACTGCATCATGAATTTCCTCCGGGCCTCCTGGCGCGCGGCACGTGCGTCCTTCACCAGCCGGACCTTGTCCTCTTCGGACAAGACGCCCGTTCCCGTGCTGTCATACTCGTCCAGCACCATCTGGCGGATCAGCAGAGTTACCTGCAGGCTTTCCAAACCGGGCCTGGGAACAGGAGGAGCTGCTTCCCGCCCCTCCACGGCAGGAGCCTTAATCCGGGCCGCAGCCTGCGGCAGGAAACCGCACGCCAGCGCGGCGGCACATGATAGGATGAAAGGCTGGAACAATTTCATGGTCACTTTTATTAACCCCGCCTTGAAAAGACGGTTTCAAAAATAAACATCCGCCCCCTGCCGGCGGGCGGCACAAGGCGGATGCGGAAAATGCGGAAAACGCGGAAGCGGCGATTACTTCTCAACGTGAACGATCGCGTTCTTTTCCAGTTCAACGATCACGCCTTCCGCAATCTTGAGGGAAACGGTGCGGTCGTTGACCTTTTCAATAAAGCCGTGGAGCCCTGCGTTCGTCACCACCTTGTCCCCGCGCTGCAGGGATGCGATGCGCGCCTGCTGCTCCTTCTGGGCTTTTCTCTGCGGGCGGATCAGCATCACCCAGAACAGAATAATGATGACCACGAACATGAACATGGGACCGCCGAAGATCTGCTCGAAAATATTCGGCTGTTCCGGCGCCGGCTGGCCGGCGGGAACGCTTTCCGTGGCTGTGGTGACGGGAGCGGCAGGAGCTGCCGCACCATCCTGGGCCTGTGCTAACATAAAGATACTCATAAAATGTCGTTTGCTTGATACCGCGCGATGAATGAATCCTTGAAGGAGCCGAACGTGCCGACGGCTATGGCCTCACGCGCTTGAGCCATAAGCCGGAGATAGAATTCCAGATTCTGGAAAGAAAGCAACCTTAAAGCGAGTATCTCCCCCGCTTTGAAGAGATGGCGCACGTAAGCCCGTGAGAATTGTGTGACATGCGGATGCCCTTCCGGGTCGATGGGGCGCACATCCGCGGCCCAGCGCTGGTTCTTGATATGCATGGGGCCGTCCGGTGTCAGGGCCACCCCGTGGCGCGCCAGGCGGGTAGGCATCACGCAGTCGAACATGTCCACGCCGCGGGCAATCATCTCCAGAAGCTGGGGAGGCGTGCCCAGCCCCATCGCATAACGGGGCTTGTCCTCCGGCAGCCAGGGGGCGGAATGGTCAATAGCCCGGAGCATCTCCTCTTCCGGCTCACCCACGGAAACGCCTCCTATCGCATAGCCGTCAAAATCCATGGCCGCCAGTTCCTCCGCGCACCGTTTTCTCAAATCCGCGTACACGGACCCTTGAACAATTCCGAAGTGGTGCTGCCTCCCTTCCCCGGAACAGGGCCGGTGTTCCTGCACCCATGTCTTGCACCGCCTCGCCCAGCGGAGCGTGTAGCCCAGGGAGCTTTCCGCATACTTCCGGTCACAGGGGTAGGGAGGGCATTCGTCAAAAAGCATGGCAATATCGCTCCCCAGATCCGCCTGTATCTCCATGGAGCGTTCCGGACTAAGCATCATGTACGCGCCGTCCAGATGATTCTGGAAACGCACGCCCTCCTCCGTAATCTTGCGGAGCTTCGCCAGCGACCAGACCTGGAACCCCCCGGAATCCGTCAGAATGGGACGGTTCCACGAAGAAAAACGATGCAGCCCCCCCATTTCCCTGATCAATCCGGAACCGGGACGGAGAGACAAATGATACGTATTCCCCAGAATAATTTGCGCGCCCAGGCTTTCCAAATCCTGGGGATGCAGCGTTTTCACGGAACCCTGCGTGCCTACGGGCATGAAAATGGGTGTCTGCACCCGGCCATGCGGCAATTCAAGCGTACCCAGGCGCGCGGCCGTGGACGAATCTTTCTGATGAAGAGTAAAAGGCATGAAAATCAGGCTTACTGGCGTTTGATGAAACGGGCGAAGTAGGTAGGCTTGCCCATGGATTCCCATTGAAGCTGAAAATCCGTTTTCGGATAAAAGAAATCCCCTTCCTCCCAATTCCCGCGGCGGAACAGGCCGCAGCGTTCCGCGCGGTCCAGCACCCACAGGAAGTATTCCTCATGGTCCGTCTTGAACAGGAACTCCCCGCCGTCCGCAAGGGAACGGTGCAGCACGGGCATGAAATCATCCTGTATCAGGCGGTTCTTATGATGCCTCTCCTTCGGCCAGGGGTCCGGAAACAAATAATGCAGCCTGGAAATCCAGCCCGGTCGTAGCAGCCATTCCAGAAAATAACGGCTTTCCACCCGGCATACCTTCACGTTATCCAGGCCGCGGGATGCCGCCCTGGAACACACGCCCCGCACCCGTCCCAGCAATCTCTCAATACCCAGAAAACGGCGTTCCGGATAATGTGCCGCCATCTGAAGAAGAAAACCCCCGTCCCCGCACCCCAAGTCCACCTCGAACGGACCGTCTTCCCCGAAAATCTCGGAGGGGGCCAGCTCGCCAAAATAGTCTTCCGGAATAAATGCAGGCTCTGTCATGGGAATCAACGTGCGCATAAGATGCGTTACAAACCGGACTCTGTCAAATGAGAAGAGCTCCCTCCGCAACATGGCGCAAGGGAGCTCTAAAAAGTGTGCCCGAACGGCCCGGCGTCAGTTCCGGCAGTAAAGGCGGTTGTAAATTTTACGGTCAAACCGGTAATAGCGCGCCGCGCGGTGCGCTACGCCTTCCTCCTTTTCATCCAGTTGCACAATGTACGGCCTGGCGGCTATTTTCTTATGGAAATTGCGCACGTCCATGGACTTGCCGTGAATCTCCTCATTCAGCCTCCGGAGCTGGAGAGCGGTAAACTTGGAAGGCAGCATGTCGTAAATCAGGGCCGGCTCCTTCTTTACGGCGGAACGTATCCTTTCCAGGGCCAGTTCAATGATATCACGGTGGTCAAAAGCCAGCTCAGGCAGGTCATCCACGGGCACCCATCTGGTCTTGTGGCTCTCCATCAGCTTGCGCAGCTTGGTGGAAATCCTCAGCATCGCCATATAGGCCACCGTCACCAGCCGGCCGATCTTCCGTCCGGACGTGGCTTCCACCCATTCCCTGTCCGCCGGGTTCTTGATCCGCGAAGGAGAGCCGAACGTATGGAATTGCTCCAAATGGGGAGAAGACATGCCAGTCATGTCAAAAAGGATGCGGCGAGCAGCCGCATCAAGCTCCTCGTCTTCATAAATCAAATCTCCGGGAAGCTTGGAAATGGCTCCCGTATGCCCAGATTCAACGTGCGTTTTTTCGACCAGGAGGATTTTCAGCCCTTCCTCGTCGAACCCAATCAACACACAATCCACTGAGAGATGCGGATAAAATGCTTGTCTGTTCATTATATAATCTATTGTAGTAAGTTGCCAACAACGCCTCCGAAGCTACGCAAGCATGTAAACCAAGTCAACCCAAATCAACTAACAAGAGCATCCCGAAGCCAAGGGCCAGGCCCGGAAAGACGGAGCCGTCCCTCCGTTCCCCTCCGGTGGCATAACACCTGCAAAAAAGGGAAAAACACAGCGGCAGCTTGCATTTCCCAATGTTCTTTCCGTATAAATACACCATGCACACGGGCATCATCCGGGGAACGGCCATGCTGGCGGGGCTCTTATGGCTGGCCGCCTGTTCGTCCTCCCCCAAAAGCCGGGACTATCCCGGCTACATGACGCGCCCATACACCATACGGGGCCACCGCTACCACCCCATGAGCGTGGAACAGGCCCTGGGATTCGAGCAAACGGGTATCGCCTCCCACTATAATGAGTGCGCCCTGTGGGGCCTTGTCAGCGGATCGACGGCCATCGGGGAAAACGTCCGGCCCTGGCACCTGCACGCGGCTCATCCCACCCTCCCCCTGCCCTGCGAAGTACTTGTACAATCCCTGCGCACCGGAAAATCCGTCAAAGTCCGCGTCAACGACCGGGGGCCGTTCGTCAGGAACCGCATCATTGACCTGAGTGAGAAAGCCGCCGAGCGCCTGGACATGAAACATCACGGCCTGGACAAAGTAAGAATTACCGTCCTGTCCGTAGGGGACGGCAAATGGAAACGGGAAGCACCTCCCCTGGCCACACCCGCCTGAATTCACTTCAAGACGGACTGCGTAGTCTTGAAATGCATCTTGGCCACCTTCGGCAGCATCTCTTCCCCATGCGTGGCCACAAGCTGGCGGGCTGCCTTCACCACCTGGCCGGATGCGCCGAGCGGCAACTTCATGCCGGCAGCCTCTCCCGCAGCATCCATCCAGTTTACGAAGCGTTCACGCGCCAGAATGGAAGCGGCGGCCACCGCAACGTCGCTCTCAGCCTTGGTTCGCTGTTCCAGCCGGATGGCCAGCTTCTTGGCGGCCAGCGCCCTTTTCAGGACAAACGGATTAGCGAACTGGTCGCTCAGCGCCATGGGGCAGTCCGGCACCTTCCCCACCAAGCCTTCAATAACAGTGGCATGCCCCCACGCCAGAAAACGGTTTAAATTCTTGAATTCAGGATAAAGCTGATTGTAGCGTTCCGGCCCGATGCTCACCAAATGGAACCGGAGGCCCGGAACCTTGCGAATTCCCTCCGCCAGAGAGCGAATCCGGGAAGAAGTGGATACCAGCTTACTGTCGCATACGCCCAGTTTCCGCAAAGCCGCCCCGATGCGCGCGTCCGCATACACCCCGGCGATCACCAGCGGGCCGAAATAGTCGCCCTTGCCGCTCTCGTCAATGCCGAAGTGGGCCGGACACACTTCTCCCGCCTCTTCCTCCGGGGCGGACAGTAGCCCCGTTACCTGCGGCTCCAGGATGAACTCGACAAACTCATCCGTCCCTTTTCCTTGCACGAGAAGCTTGTTCTTTTTTTCATATACCGTCACCAGGAGGGAAGGACCGGAAAAGGAAAAACGGGCATAGGGCACCTGCCCCCTTTCAAAGCCCTTTGCGTCAAGAATGGCTTCCAATTTTCCGGCCTGGACGCCGGTCAGCATGGTTGTAAAGGTGGTGCGCATACGCTTTTTCTCTGCTCCGGATATCCGGGGGACAATAATGGAAGCATGCAAACAAGGCGGGTCAAGCAAATTCCCTGCATCACGCAGTTGAATACGCAAAAATCAAGCATGCCACGGATTCTGTGATTTTTTAGGAGACAAATCAGCCCCCGTGAACTATAAAACTCATACATTCATATCATTCTGCACTTCATATGGCTAAAACATTAACAAAACGAGACCTCGTTAACAAGATCAGCGCCGAAACGAACTTCACTCAGATTGAAGTGTTCGACATCGTACAGCGTGCCGTGGACATTATCTCCAGCACTCTTGCAGAAGGAGACCGTGTTGTGATCCGCAACTTCGGCACCTTCCAGGTAAAGGAAGTAAAGCCCAAAGTGGGCCGCAACCCCAAGAACCCTGACCAGGATGTACCGATTCCGGCCCGTTCCGTCGTCAAATTCAAAGTTGGCAAGGAATTGAAGGACCAGGTCGCCAAGCTGACCGCTTCCAAATAAACCCGGCACAGGGAAAGACAAATTACTCCGGGCGCCTTCATCCTCACGATGAAGACGCCTTTTTGTTTGCAATTTTCCTCCCAATCGGGAAAATGGGAACGTGAGCATGTTCCGGATAACGCATCTCTGCCTGATTGCTGCTGCAGGGCTTTGCTCCTGCGCTACCGAGCGCACCGTCACCAACAGTCTGGAAACCAGGGATCAAAAATCCATGGACCTGATGGACCGGTTTGCCGGCGGCTTTTCCGTGCAAAAGGATAAAGACGGAGAAATGAAGATGGTTTCCGAGAAACGAAGCTCTTTTGAAGGCCGCAGATACGGAGGGGAAATCTCCTCCGTTGAGAAAAAAGCCTTTGAAACCTCCGGATTTGAGAAAAAACAGTTTGACGGTGCGGGAACCAGATTTGAAACAAAAAAATGGGATGGCGCCAAATCCTTCATGGACGGAAAAACGGAAGTTCCGGACTTCATCGCCCACGCCAAGGGGGTGAACACGGGCTCCTGGCAGGACGCCTCCAAGCAATACGCCACGCGCAAGGCGGAAATCCAGGGACGCACCTGGAAAGAGGCGGACAAACAATTCAGCCATGAAATCAACAAAGACATTGACGCCAGGCGGAAAAGTTTTGAACAGCCTTCCATGATGAGCATCCGGGAAGCGCAGGCGCACACTATCCAGGAAACCAGGGAAATGATGGGACGGACGGACTAGGGGAAAACGTACAGGACGTGATCCCATGCCACATTTCAGGTTCGACTTTATTTTCAGCAGCCATCTATACTCCCTCTCGTGAGTGCCAAAGACGTTCCGCCTTCCATTACCCTGCCTACCAGCGATTACTACACCATTGTCAAGATGAGCAATCATGCCGTTGTGGGAGTATTCCGCCAGCATGTCTTTGCGCGCCGTTCCTCCCGCCGCTATGCGCCGCCTATTCCCGAGGAACACGACTTTTACTGCGTGAAAAGAACGCCGGACCGTGTCATGGTGCAAATCTTTCACGACGGCAACGAAGTTTACCGTTGCATTTTTGTACCTCCTGCCGATTATTAACGGCAGGACAATCATGAAAGCGCCTCTTTTCAGCCTGGGCTTCTGCCTGACAAGTCTGATTACAGCCTGCTCCCCCCCAACAGGACCCAATGCCTGGACGCCCGTAACATCCGGTGCGCCCCGCCCCCCTATTCACCAGAACGAGGTTCTGGTCATTGACGAATATCCCATGGGGGAATATACCAACGTGGGACATTTTGACGGCCCGGATGGCCGCATTGTCCATGTTTCCATGGATGACAAGGAGTTGATCAACTACTTCACCAAGGAAGCCGCCGCCATGGGCGGCAATACCGTCGTCATCAGGGAGCCGCGCATCCGCTACCGCTCCGGAGAAGGCAAAAGCAGCCGGGTGGACGTCATCTACGTGCGGGAGGAAATGGGAACGCACGGGGCGGAAGACCTGGGCATGGATTCCCTGCCCATTGATGAAGAATCCCTGCGGATCTATTAATACCGCGCTTTCAGGTACAAACCCCTCAGCGCCTGTTAGCCGCGCCGCAATGCGGGCATTCCGCATGGCTGTTATCCGGCGTAGCGTAAAACCGGTATCCGCATATGCGGCACTGGACCTTGCCGCGTCTCTCCAGGAAAGAACGTATACACCCCGTCACAAGGCATGCAAACACCACGGCGGCAAAACCGCCGCACGCGAGCAGAAACAGGCGCGTCAGGAAATCCTGGACAGACATGTTCATGACTCTTCCGCCTCCTTCCATTCTATGGACATGGTGCCGCTGCGCGGCTCCGCAGAAGGAACCCAGCGCAGGGAGCGGACAAACCTCATGGCGGAATCATCCGCGCCGGAACTCCCGGAAGAATCCAGCAAAAGCACCTGGGAAGGAACGCCCCACTCGTCCACAACCACAAAAAACTCGCTTCTCAGACCGGTATGGTCTTCGCTTCTGGCAAAGCCGTCCAGGGCGCCGGACGTCACGATCCGGCCATCCAGGCCCGGAGAATAAAAAGACAAATAAGGAACGCATGTGCCGGAAACATCCAGAGACGGATTCATCATGGAAAGAATATGAAAATCCGGATACTTCCACATGCGCCACACCTGGTCCGCCACGGTCGGCAGCGGAACGGGAGGGAGAAACTCCAGGGGGGTATCCGATGAGCTGAGAGAGGGCAGCGTCACGCCCGTTTCCCCAATGGGGCCCGCCGTCACGGGATCAGCCCACACCGGCCCTCTTACAGGCAGAGGAGTATTGCGGAGCACATACTGATGCAGGCGGGGATTGTCCGCAGGGAACAAAATGACAGCCGCCGTCTGGTTCGCACGCCTCCGGACGCCGGGAACGTCAACATCCACAAACACGGCGGCAGCCGACAGGCAAACGCCGAAAAACAGCATCCACAACAAAATCCGCCAGCGCAGAATGCCGGTCTCACGCCAGTCGAATGTCAACCCCAGATGAAGGTCGAAAATCTTGGCCCGGCTCTTTTTGTTCAGCTTCATGCGGAGGGAAGAAAAGCGGTCAGTCTGCTGGTTCAGTGGCAATATAGCATTTCATTCCCCTGGACAGCACCATATTCTCAAGCTGCTCCCTCAGGCCGTGGGAAACGGAGGAATCAAGCCGCAGGGCGATGCTCATGCGGTCACTTCCGTCCGCTCCGTGGCTGCGGGCAATCCGGTCCAGTTCCGCGGCCACTCCGGGCAATCCTCCTTCAATCAGCCGGTTTCCGAGATAAAAGGACGGCTGCTCTCCGGCCGTAACGGAAATAAACTCCACATCCCCTACGATATTCATCAGGAACCCGGAGGCAGGAGCCTTCACCTCATAACCGTACTCCATTCCCACGCGGGAGGTCATCACCGTCAGCACACACACAAGAATCACCAGATCCAGCAGAACGGTCACCTGCAGGAAAAACGCCCCGGTGGGCAATGTTGAACGGGTTTTGATCTGCACGTCTGTCCGTCTCCTTTAAACGTTCTCAGGCTTCCCTGCCGGCCATGCGTTCCCCGTCCTCGCGCCTCTGGCGGGCGTCGCATACCAGGCAGACGGCCTCTGTTCCGGCCCGTTCCAGGGAATGGACCACCTGACGGGCGCGGGAAGCCAGATAGCAATAAAACAAATAGGCGGGAATCGCGATGCTCAGCCCAAGGGCGGAACTCAGCAAGGCCTGGAACACAGCGTCAGACATGGCCAGAGTCGGAGCTTTCCCTTCCAGCAATCCGGGCTGGGAATAAAATCCGATCAATCCCTGAATGGTTCCCAGCACCCCTACCAGCGGACTGACCGTAGCCACCACCAGCAGCCCGCGGATATTCTTTTCAATCTGGAACACCTCCATCTGCACGGAATCCTCCGCCACCGTGCGCAGTTCCTGGCGTTCCAGACCGGAATGGGCCAGAACGGAAGAGACGACGCGCGCCCCGGGACCGGGCAGAATGGACGCTTCATGCCTGGCTTCATCCACACTGCCGGCGTTCACCAGCCTGGAAATGCCCCTTAAAAAATCCCCCGTGTTGATCTGAATCCTGTGGAAATACAAAATGCGTTCCGCCACAACCGCCAAGCCGTACACGGCCAGCAGGCTCAATACCCAGAACAACGGTCCTATCTTGATGATCAATTCACTCATAACCCACTTTCTCCCGTCAAATCATGCACATTTTTCCTGTCATTTCAATCCAAACCTATGTGGCGCGCACGCCCCGTTTCTGTAAAAGTCGCGTTCCGGCCCACAATACGACAGCCCCTGCTCCCAGCCAGGAACCGAAGAAAAACAGCCATGCCGCATCAAACAGGCACATGCCTGACAACAACAGCCCCACGGCGGCCTGAACACGCGGCCGTCCCGCCTCACGCCGCGCCACGAGGGAAATCACGCAGGTGAACACGGCCAGCCCCACAGCATACCACAACACGGCATTCGGAAGAATGGCGCTGCCCTCCGCATGGGAAAAAACCAGCCCCGCGGCCGTCACCCACAGCCCGCGGCAAAGCCCCATCAGCAGGATGGAGCCGCTCCAGAACTTGTGAAACATATTGTACAGGGAAATAACGATCAGCAGGAGGGCTCCCACGGCAAACTCCCCGCCCAGCAGCATATTCAGCACCAAACCGGCCAATCCGGCCATCAAGGCAATCGCCCTTAAAAAGGACGTGCTGACAGCCCCGCAAGGAACGGGACGATCCGGATACCGGCTGGCATCCCAGCAAGCGTCCACCCGGTCATTCTCCCACATGCCGTACAAATAAAAGAACAGCCCCGTCAACACCACACCCAGATAAATGACGGGCGGCGGCCATTCTCCCCCCGCTACGGCGGCCCATGCCGCCGCCGCATTCGTAAACAGGGTAGGAATATTGGCAGGACGGGCGGAACGGACTACCCCGCTCAATAAACGGCATTCGTGCATCGGCATTTACTTTATATGGAAAACAGGCAGCCACCAAGCATATCCACAGTCAGCAGGTAAGGACCGCGCCGGGGGCTGCCTGGAACCGCTCGGCTGCCATGATACAGCCACTATACATACCCAGAAATGTATTGTATTCACATATCTGTTTCCTATGATTCGGACGCATTCAAGCCTTTCCCACATATTCATGAATATCAGGACCCATATCCAGACGCTTCTCATTTTTACCATGACCTTGGCCGCCCAAGGCCAAAGCGTGGTGGACCCCGGAGCGACCCTGCCCAGGTCCGTCCAGCTTCGTGGAGGGGAAAGCGGTGGGGGAACCGTCCGTCCGGACGAATCCAGGCGCGTTTCTCCGGATGAAGCTCCCGTTTCCCGCCTCAGGCCCCAGCGCATCGTCAACCGGATAGCCGCTACAGTCAACGGACGGCCCATCACGGCCAACGAGGTCAGCGTCCGGCTGATGCCCATCGGCGCCCAGCTGGCGGCACAATATCCCAAGCAGGGACCGGAATTCTACAAGCAGCTTGCCCTGGCCAAGAAAAACATCATTGAAGACCTGGTGGAACGCGAACTGCTCCGCAATGAATTCGAAGGCATGGGCGGCGTCATCCGCGACTCCCTAATCGACCAGGAAATCAACCGCACCATCCTGACCACGTTCAATGGAGACCGCGATGCCTTTTTGAAAAACCTGAGCATGTCCGGCATGACCATCAGATCCTTCCGGGAAATGACGAAAAACCAGCTTCAGGTTCAAATCATGCGCGCTTCCAAATACGACCAGGAAATCCCGCCCACCCCCGAAGAGCTCCGGAAGGAATATGAAGCCACCAAGGAACAGTACCGGGACCTGACCAAGGACAAGGTCAAATTCAAGAAAATCTTTATCCCCATGCTCGGCAACGACTCCGCCTCCACGCCGGAAGTCCAATTCAATCTGGCCGACCTCATCGCCAATGAAATAAGGGCCAAAAAAGCGACCTTCCCGGAAATGGCCACCCGCTATTCCAAGGACATGTACGCGGAAAAGGGCGGCGACTGGCCCATTACCGAACGCTCCACCCTTTCTCCTGAATTTGCCGCCATCATCTTTGGAGCCCAGCCCGGGGAAATCATCGGCCCGCTGGTAGACGCCACCGGCTTCACCATTGTGATGGTGGAAAAAAAGGAACTGGCGCCTCCGCCCCCCCTCTCCGCCATCAAGGAGCAAATCGACATGATGGCGCGCAACAAGCGCAGCAATGAGCGCTATAAAAAATGGGTGGACCGTCTCAGGAAAAAAGCCATCGTCAAGGTGTACATCTAACCTTTTCCCCTTTGCCGGGCCGGCTACAACGGCCGGCCCGGCATTCTACCTCCCCTGTTCTGTCCTCTTATCTCTTTCTCATTCAGTAAAGAGGCCCTTTTTCATGCAGCCTCCTCATACTCTCCGGAAGCTCTCCCATGTCATCCGCTCCCGGAAAGATGCCTTATATGTAACGGAACGGACGGCCTCCGTCATCCCGCCGGATACGTCAACTCCATGCGCATTCCGCACAAACAAACGGAGCCTTGCCGAATAAAATTCTTGCAAGATCGCGGAATTACAGTCGTAATAAGGGGGATATGTTCGCCAACATTACACGTACGACCCTCTGCCTGACGGCATTCAGCATCGCCACCCTGATGGGCGCTCCCCTGGATGCCACCAAAACGGAGAGCCTGGACTGGAACTGGAAATTCGCCCGCTTCGGCAAAATGCCGGACGGCAGCACCCTGCCGGAACCGGGAAAAGCCCTGGGATTCGCCACGGCAACGAGTGAAGAAGCCGGCAACCCCGCCGACAATGCCGTGGACGGAGACAAGTCCACCCGCTGGTGCGCCGACGGCGGCAAAAGCGGAGAAAAACTGACCGTAGACATGGGGCGCCCCGTGGATGTAAAAAACATCAACATTCTGTGGGAAAAGCAGAATAACCACCTTTTCAAGCTGGAAAGCTCCAGCGACGGGAAACGCTGGACAACCATTGAGGACAAAACCTCCGGCCAGAACAACAGCAAGGACGACACGGTGGAAAACAAAAGCGGCAAGGCCCGTTACTTCCGCGTTACCGCTACAGGCAACAACCAGAGCAACTGGGCCAGTATCCGTGAAATCACCTTTACCGACGCCAAGGGAGAAACCATCCGTCCCCAGGCCCCTAATGGTGGCAAGGCCGACACCCCTTCCAGCCCCGGCTTCAACGACAAGAACTGGCGGTCCCTGAACCTGCCGCATGACTGGGGTATTGAAGGCCCTTACCGCATGGAGCTTCCTAATGAAACGGGCAAGCTCCCATGGGCAGGCATCGGCTGGTACCGCAAAACGCTGGAAATTCCCGCAGACGCCAAGGGCAACCAATTCTATCTGGACTTTGACGGCGTAATGTCACGCCCGAAAATCTATGTGAACGGAGAACTCGCCGGAGAATGGAAATACGGCTACGGTTCCTTCCGCGTGGACATCACTCCCTTCCTGAAATTCGGCCAGAAAAACTCCATTGCCGTCAGGGTGGACAATCCCCCCAACTCCTCCCGCTGGTATCCGGGCGGGGGCATTCACCGCCATGTATGGCTGACGGAATCCAACCCCGTTCATATTGAACACTGGGGCGTCTTCGTCAAAACTCCGGAAATCACCAAATCCGCAGCCAAGGTGGAAGTGGACACCACGGTGAAAAACACCACGGAACAGCCCGTCACCCCCACCGTCACGGAAGAAATCCTGGACGGAAACAAGGTAGTGGCCTCCGTCACCACCAAGGGGGAAGCCATTCCCGCCGGAGAAAAAGGCAAGGTCACCAGCACGCTCACGCTCAAAAATCCCACCCTGTGGACGCTCAAGGCTCCCCATCTCTACAAGATGAAAACAATCGTCAAGGTGGGGGACAAAATCATTGACCAGAAATTCACGAACTTCGGCGTACGCACCATCGAATGGAAACCCACCGGATTCTATCTCAATGGCGAGCGCGTCCAGCTCAACGGCGTCTGCCAGCACCACGACCTGGGACCGCTGGGCGGGGCCGCCCACACTCGCGGCTATGAACGCCAGATTGAAATCCTGAAGGAAATGGGCGTCAACTCCATCCGCACCTCCCACAACCCGCCCGCTCCGGAAGTTTTGGACTTGTGCGACAAAATGGGAATACTGGTTATCGACGAGCTCTTTGACATGTGGCACAGTGCCAAAAAGGGACAGGACTACCACAACTACTTTGACGAATGGCACGAACGCGATCTGGTCAACTTCTGCCACCGGGACCGCAACCATCCCAGCGTCATCGCATGGAGCACGGGCAACGAAGTGCCGGAACAGGGCAACAAGAGTCTGCACCACGTTTCCCAGACCCTGACGGATCTCTTCCACCGGGAAGACCCCACCCGCAAGGTAACGGCAGGCTGCAATGACGCAGGCGCCGCCCGGAACGGGTTTGCGGACACTCTGGACGTGTACGGCTACAACTACAAGCCCTGGGCATACAAGGCCTTCTCCAAGGACCGGCCGGACCAGCCCTTCTACGCCAGTGAAACCTCCTCCTGTGTCAGTACGCGCGGAGAATACTTCTTCCCCGTGGACTGGAACAAGAGCAAGGGATTCTTCCTCTACCAGGTCAGTTCCTACGACCTGTACGCCCCCGGCTGGGCATACCGTCCGGACGTGGAATTCGCCGCCCAGGACGACAACCCCAACAGCGCGGGGGAATACGTATGGACGGGCTTCGACTACCTCGGCGAACCCACTCCGTACAACCTGGACGCCACCAACGCCCTGAACGTGCCTGAAGGACCGGAACGGGAAAAAATGATGGCGGAACTCAAAAAGCTGGGCAACCGCGCGCCTTCCCGCAGCTCCTACTTCGGCATTGTGGACTTGTGCGGCTTCAAGAAAGACCGCTTCTACATCTACCAGGCAAAATGGAGGCCGGATGTCAAGATGGCCCATATCCTACCCCACTGGAACTGGCCGGAACGCAAGGGTGAAATCACGCCCGTGCACGTTTACACCAGCGGAGATGAAGCGGAACTCTTCCTGAACGGCAAATCCCTGGGAGTCCGCAAAAAGGGCAAGGGCGAAAAAGACCGCTACCGCCTCGTGTGGGAAGACGTGAAATATACGCCCGGCACCCTCAAGGTAGTCGCCAAAAAGGACGGCAAGGTGTGGGCTACGGACACGGTAACCACCACCGGAAAACCGGCGGCCCTTACCCTGAAGCCGGACCGCAATGAAATCAACGGAGACGGCTACGACCTCTCCTACGTCACCGTTGCTGTCCGGGACGCCCAGGGTCGCATGGTTCCCCGCAGCAAAAACATGCTCACCTTCAAGGTCAGCGGTCCGGTGGAAATTGCCGGCATCTGCAACGGAGATCCCACGGACTTCACCACGATGGCCAATCCGGAAAACAAGAATATCCTGAAAATCAAGGCCTTTAACGGCCTTGCCCAGGTCATTCTGCGCTCCCGCAAGGGAGAATCCGGCAAGGCGACTCTCCAGGTCATCTCCAACGGCCTCAAATCGGCCCAGACGACCGTGACGGTCAAATAAAACTGGAAAAAACTTTCCGACCCAGCCGCCGGTTTCCCTCACGGAAGCCGGCGGCTTTTTCATGCCGCCGCGGAAGGAATGAAATTGACGTTTCAATCCATCCCTCCGTCTCAGGTAGGGATTGAAAGAAAAAAACTTTATGCTACCCTGTTGCGCATGTCTGATCTGCCCAAAGCATATGATCCGTCCCTCGTGGAAGAAAAGTGGCAATCCCTCTGGATTGAAGAAGGTTGTTTCAAGGCTGACCCGGCTTCCGAAAAGCCTGCCTACTCCGTCGTCATTCCTCCCCCCAACGTTACGGGGGTGCTCCACCTGGGCCATGTGCTGAACAACACCATCCAGGACATTCTGGTGCGCCGTGCGCGGCAAAAGGGATATGAAGCCCTGTGGCTTCCCGGAACGGACCATGCGGGCATCGCCACGCAGGTGCGCGTGGAAAAGGACCTCAGGCAGACCACGGGCCAGACCCGCCATGACGTGGGCCGTGAAGCCTTTCTGGAAAAAGTGTGGGAATGGAAGGAAAAGCACGGCGGCATCATCATCAACCAGCTCCACAAGCTGGGCTGCTCCTGCGACTGGGACCGCGAGCGCTTTACGATGGATGAGGAATACACCAGGGCAGTCGGGCAGGTCTTCATCGATCTCTTCAAGGAAGGCCTCATTTACCGCGGGCGCCGCATGGTCAACTGGTGCCCCGTCTCCCTCACGGCCCTTTCCGATGAGGAAGTCATCATGACGGAGCAGAAAAGCAAGCTCTACACCGTCCTGTACAAGCTGGAAGACGGCTCGGGCGCCCTTCATGTGGCCACCACCCGTCCGGAAACCATCATGGCGGACGTGGCCGTGGCCGTAAACCCCAGGGACCCGCGTTATGCCCATCTCATCGGCAAAAACGTGATGCGCCCGCTCAACTCCACGCCCATTCCCATCATCGGGGATGAATATGTGGAAATAGAATTCGGCACCGGCGCCCTCAAAATCACCCCGGCCCACGACAAGGCGGACTTTGAAATCGGCCGGAAATTCAATCTGGAAATCATCGACATCCTCACCCCCGACGGCCATATCAACTGCCCGGACGTTCCGGAGCTGCACGGCATGGACCGCTTTGACGCGCGCCATAAATCCGTGGAAATGCTGGAAGCCGCCGGCCTCATGGTCAAAATTGAAGACTACGACAACAAGGTAGGCTTCTCCGAACGCGCTAACGTTCCGATCGAACCGCGCCTCTCCATGCAGTGGTTCCTCAAATACCCCTGCGTTCAGGAAGCTGCGGACGCCGTCGCGGATGGAGAAATCACCTTCCGCCCCGCCCGCTGGGCGAAAACCTATGCCCACTGGCTGGAAAACATTCAGGACTGGTGCATCTCCCGCCAGCTCTGGTGGGGGCACCGCATCCCCGTCTGGTACAGGAAAGACAAGGCGGAAGAACTCCGGAACGCTCCCGCGCTGGATGCCTCCGCCCTGGAAAACGGCTACATCTACGTGGGAACGGAACCTCCGGCGGATCCGGAAAACTGGATTCAGGACAACGATGTGATGGACACGTGGTTCTCTTCCTGGCTGTGGCCCTTCGCTACAATGGACGATGCCACCCGCGCCAAATTCTACCCCACTACGGACCTGGTCACAGGGCCGGATATCATCTTCTTCTGGGTAGCCCGCATGATCATGGCCGGCTACCGCTTTCAGCATGAAAAACCATTCAGCAACGTCTTCTTCACCTCCATCATCCGCGACAAAATAGGGCGCAAGATGAGCAAATCCCTGGGCAACTCCCCGGACCCCCTGGACCTGATCGCCCACTACGGTGCGGATGGCCTCCGCTTCGGCCTCATGCGCATCGCCCCCACCGGGACGGACGTCCGCTTTGATGAAAGCCAGATCGGGGAAGGCCGCAACTTTGCCAACAAGCTCTACAACGCCACCCGTTTCCGCCTCATGCAGGGCCATGTGGGGAAAGAAGCCGCCCCGCAGTACTCCTCCGTTCACCTGGCTATCATTTCCAAGCTCAGGCAGCTCCACGCGGACGTGGAAAAAGCGCTGGCGGACTACGAATTCAATGCCTTGATCCAGGTGCTGTACCAATTCTTCTGGAATGAATACTGCGACCGCTTCCTGGAAGCCGTCAAGGGCGACCTGAGGGACGGCGCGGACGCCTCCGCACGGGCGGCCACCCTGACCGTCATGGACACGGTGCTCCGCCACTATCTGGCCCTGTTGCATCCCGTCATGCCTCACATTACGGAAGAACTCTGGTCCTCCCTGGGCTTTGCGGACGGCAACGGAGGACTGCCCCTCATGCTCACCCCCCTGCCCTCTCCGGACGGCCTGCTGGCCGGGATGGATGAGGATCGCATCACGCTTGCCTGCACACAAGCCGCCGCCCTCTACGAAACGGCCAACAAGGCCCGCAACCTCAAGGCGGAATACGATCTGTCCAAAAACAAAAACGTCAGCTTCGTCCTGAAAACGGCCAACGACGTTCCGCAGGACATCCTTTCCCGGCTCTCCATCCTGGCGAACGCCAAATCCGTCACCCGGGACGCTTCCTACGCCGCCCCGAAGGGAACTCCTGCGGCTCTCACGCCTCTCGGAGAGCTCTTCCTACCGCTGGAAGGCCTCATTGATGTGGAAGCAGAGCGGGAACGCCTGGGACGGGAACTGGACAAAATCTCCAAGGAAATTGTCAAATCATCCGCCAAGCTTGACAATGCGGGCTTTGTAGAACGTGCCCCTGCGGAAGTCGTTGCCCAGGAAAAGGACCGTCTGGCGGACTGGAAGGCAAAACAGGCTCAACTGAAAGCGATGCTTGATTCCCTCTCCTAAAAGCATATTCTACCCGGAATGAATGATCTTCAACAGTACTTTGAAGACCGGAAGCAATTCGTGGAATTGCTGGAAGCGGTCGGCATCAGTACGCTGAAGGAATTCTCCGCGATTGATCCCTTCACCGTTTTGCCTGAACTCCATCAGGCAAAACGGATACTGAAACTGGAGACGGAAATACCCACGGCGCCCGTGTTCAGGGAATGGGTGGCCCAGGCCCTCACTGCTCCCAGGGCGGCAAGCCCGGACAGCATTACCCGGGCAGCAGACTTCATCCTGCCGCTCGCCACTCCTGTGAACACGACGGAGAAAACGGAAGAAACACCTAAAGTACTTCTCCCGGAGAGAAAATCCGCACTCCCCGCCGGATCCGCCGGCAAGCCTGCGGCCTCCAAATCACAGTCCCGGGAAGAATACAGCTACCGCCCCGCCAAACCGGCTTCCGTGCAGGAACAGCCCAAAACCTATCTGCGGAAAAAAGGCATCAAGCACCTGACTCCTTTTCGGACCTGGATCGGAGCCGTAGCTGTTCTTCTCTTCTTCGCCAGCAGTATCTCCGCCATTGTCCTGACAACCATGATGCTGCTTAACGGAGAACGGGGCTGGCAAATCATCTGCCTCTGCTTCGGCCCCTGGATACTGGCCCTGATTCTTTACCTTGCCGTGGCTCTTCCCCGGAAATGCAGCGTATGCCGGGCACCCCTCTTCTCCTTTAAAAAATACAACCGCAACAAGGCGGCCCACCACATTCCGCTGTTCGGTTATGTATTCGCGACAGCTCTGCATATATTCCTCTTCAACTGGTTCCGCTGTCCGGCCTGCGGCTCGGCCCAGCAGTTGGGCGGTAAATCCCCCGCGGAGAACGGCCGGCATTAAAAGGTCCCGGAAAACGGGCGCAAACTGCCGAAAAAGAGGGGGAAGCCTATAGATTCATCAGGAAGCCTTCTCCGCCCTCTGAATGCTCCACAGAAGCATTTTCTATGGCACTTGTCTGCAACTCCGGAAACCTTGCCAACGGCTTTCCAAACATCCGGATGCCATATTTCCTTCCGTATCCGCTCCCCCGGCTGCAAAAATGGCAACGTACCTTTCTCAAACCGCCATAAAAAAGCCGCCTCCCAAAAAGGAAGGCGGCATTTCAACATCCTGGCGTGTCTCGATTAGAGCACTTCCGGAGCAAGGGAAACAATCTTCATGAACTTCTTTTCACGAAGTTCACGGGCGACCGGCCCGAAAATACGGGTGCCGCGCGGGTTGTTGTCCTTGTCGATAATCACTACGGCGTTGCCGTCGAAACGAAGCACAGAGCCGTCGTCGCGGCGGATCGGGGCGGCGGTACGCACCACAACAGCCTTCACCACGGTACCCTTCTTCACGGAAGCGGTAGGAATGGATTCACGGATGTGGCAGGTAATAATGTCGCCGATGTGGGCCTGACGCGTGCGCTTGCCGATAACGCCAATCATCTTGGCGGAGCGGGCGCCGGTATTGTCGGCCACCTGAACTAAGGATTCCATCTGGATCATGGTATCAAATCTCCTCTATTTAATGGTTGATTCCTGATTAGTGGGTAAGCACTTCCACCAGTTCCCAGCACTTGAGCTTGGAAAGCGGGCGGGTCTCAACGATACGTACCTTATCGCCTACCTTGGCCATGGAATTCTCGTCGTGAGCGTAAAACTTCTTGCTCTTCTTGACGATCTTCTTGAACTTGGGGTGCGGAACGCGGGCAACGTATTCCACAACGATGGTCTTGTCCATCTTGGTGGAGGTCACCACGCCGACGCGCGTCTTGCGAAGGCCGGGCTTCTTGGTTGTTTCGGTTTGTTCGGACATGGATTCTAAAATGTAGAATGTTCTGTTGTTACCGGAAATCCTGCAGCTTACGCTTCCCCGGTTTCACCCTGAATGGTGAGGACGCGGGCAAGGTCCTTGCGGACGGTACGGATTCTCTGGTTGTTTTCCAGCTGGCCCGTGGCCTGCTGGAGACGGAGATTGAAGAGTTCTTCACGAAGGCTGCGCACCAGAGCGGAAAGCTCCTTGGCGGACATAGCACGAAGTTCTTTGGCGGAGTTCTTATCGGACATGGTGATGAGTAGCTTTAGTGTTGAACGCCTTGACGATAGACGAAGCGGGTCGGCACGCCCAGCTTGTTGGAAGCCAGACGAAGGGCTTCACGGGCCTGGGATTCGGTCACGCCGCCAACTTCAAACAGGATGTTGCCGGGGCGGACAACGGCCACCCAGCCTTCAACGGCGCCTTTACCCTTACCCATACGTGTATCCGGGGGACGGGACGTAAAGGACTTCTGCGGGAAAATGCGGATAAACACCTTACCTTTACGTTTCAGGTAACGGTTGATCGCAATACGGCAGGCTTCAATCTGGTTGTTGGTGATCCAACCGCGGTCGAGCACCTGAAGGCCGAAGTCACCAAAGGCAACATAGGTACCGCTGGTGGCATTGCCGGAACGGCTGCCGCGGTGCATCTTGCGGTGCTTCACTCTTTTGGGCATTAAAGGCATATCTTATTCCTCCTTATGTTAAGTGTGATGAATAGTGTAATGACGGGACTCAGGCGCGCGGACGACGGGGACCGCGGGGACCGGACGGACGGGAATTCTGCTGGGAGACGACTTCGTCGCGCTTGTTCACCCAGCACTTCACGCCGATAATGCCGTACAGGGTACGGGCTTCGGCAAAGCCGTAGTCGATCGGCGTGCGGAGAGTCTGCAACGGCACTTTGCCTTCGCGGTACCATTCGGCGCGGGCGATGTCGGCGCCGCCGAGACGACCGGCGCAACGGATGCGGATGCCGTCGGCACCGCGTTCCATGGCCACCTGCACGGCGCGCTTCATGGCGCGGCGGAAGGAAACGCGGCGTTCCAGCTGGACGGCCACGTTCTCAGCGATAAGCTGGGCGTCCGTTTCAGGCGAGCGGATTTCCACGATGTCAATGTTGACCTGGGTGGAAGCGCCGCAGAGCCCCTGAAGGTACTGGCGGATCTTTTCAATTTCTTCACCCTTGCGGCCGATCACCAGACCCGGGCGGGCGGTGTGGACGGTGATGCGGACGCTGTTCCAGGCACGTTCAATCACGATGCTGGAAACGGCGGCGGACATCAGCTGCTCCTTGATGTACTTGCGCATTACCAAGTCTTCATGCAGCTTGGTGGCGTAATCCTGGCCCGTGGCGTACCACTTGGAGCGCCAGTCCTTGTTGACGGCGAGGCGGAACCCGATTGGATTTACTTTCTGACCCATGATGTTAGTTCAGCTATATGTGTGTTAGATTGTGATGAACTTAGCCTTCTTGATCGGCCAGTACAACGGTGATGTGGGATGTGCGCTTCCGGATCATGTTGGCGGATCCTCGGGCGCGGGGCATGGTACGACGCATGGTGGGGCCTTCATCAACCATGACGGACTTGACGACGAGCGTATCGACAGACAATTCCACATTGTTTTCAGCGTTGGCCACGGCGGACTTGAGCGTCTTATTCAGCAGATAGGCACCCTTCTTGGGGGTGTAGGACAGGATGTCGGTCGCCTGGGAGACGGACAAGCCTTGGATTTCTTGAGCAACATCGCGCATCTTCTTGGCAGAGATGCGGGCGTATTTGTAAACAGCTTTCACTTCCATGGGTTTTTCCTCGTAGTGCAGGTTATTTATGAAGATGATTTAATCGTTGGTTTTTACTGAGGCAGAATCTCCGACGCGCACCGGATCGGCCGGCGCCATGAGCTTCTGAACAAGCGCGCCACACACATCCTTGCGAACGTCCGTGACCACGGCTTCTCCGATGGTTTGTGCTCCACGGGTCAGCAGCAATGGCATCCCGATTTGCATCCCGGCGGATTTTCCGACGTTGACCACCACCACTCCGGACTCGGAGTCGATGCTGAGCACCTTGGCTTCCGCCTGGGTTCCCGCGCCATCTCGCACGGGCTGTTGCCTGTATCCGAGCACGGAATCCAGCAGGCGCAGGGAACTTTCCACTGCCGTTCTGGCGTCCGCATCCTCGGATATGGCCTGTTTCATGTAGGCGAGGATAGCTCCGGAGAGCTTGACTGACGCCTGTTCCAGCCGCTGAATGCGGTCGCTGAGAACTTCGATGTTAGCCATCGCCTGGATCAGGCGTTCCTCACTGTTACCTAGCGCTGCACCCCCCAAAGCCTCCAGCCGGGAACGGATGTCCAGAAGCTGGGCATTCGCGTTGTCGGCATCAATGCGGGCCTGGGCGTAAGACGCCTTGAGAGCCGCATTCTGCTTTTCGAGGTGCTCGATTCTGCGCGTCAGTGCTGCCGTACCCTCTTCCGCTCCCTGCATGGTTCCGCCCAGGCCGACAATGGCCGAGAGGGAATAGGCAAGGATGGAAGAAGGGTTCGACATGTTGATTGTTAACTTACTGATTACTTCTTACCGATACCGCCGTGCTGTTTGAAGACACGAGTCGGGGCAAATTCACCAAGCTTGTGGCCTACCATGTTTTCCGTGACGTACACGGTGGCAAAATTCTTGCCGGCGTGCACCAGGAAGGTCAAACCTACGAAGTCAGGCGTAATCATGGATGCACGGCTCCAGGTCTTGATCGGCTTGCGATCGCCGGATTCAAGCTGAGCGTCGATCTTGGCGAGAAGCTTTTGACTGACAAAAGGGCCTTTTTTGAGAGAACGTCCCATGTTATATGATCCTAGTTAAAGTTATTGTGTATTGATTACTTGGAGTTGCGGCGCTGTACGATGACGGAGTCGCTGGGCTTGCGGAGACGGCGGGTCTTCTGGCCCTTGACATGGCCCCAGGGGGACTTCAGGTGCTGGCGGCCGCCACCGGACTTGGACTTGCCTTCGCCACCGCCGTTGGGGTGGTCGACGGGGTTCATCGTCATACCGCGAACGGTGGGACGGACGCCCAGCCAGCGGGTGCGGCCGGCCTTGCCGGACATTTCGTTCATGTGCTGGGTATTGCCGACCTGACCGATGGTGCAGTAGCAATCCTCATTGAAACGGCGGATTTCACCGGAGGGCATCTTGATCAGCGCATAACCTGCTTCACGGTTGGAAACGATGGCCTGCTGACCGGCTGCACGGGCAACCTTGCCGCCGGAACCCGGACGGATTTCAATGTTGTGAACGGAGGTACCCAGGGGAACGTTCTTCAAAGGCATGGCATTGCCAACCTTGGGAGCAACCTTCTGGCCGCTTTCCACCTTCATGCCTACCTGCAGGCCGTTGGGGGCCAGGATGTAGGACTTTTCACCGTCCTTGTATTCGATCAGGGCGATGCGGCAGGTGCGGTTGGGATCGTATTCGATGGTGAGCACGGTGGCAGGCACATCGAACTTGTTGCGCTTGAAGTCCACCAGGCGGTACTTGCGCTTGTGGCCACCGCCAATGTGGCGGGTGGTGATGCGGCCGTTATTGTTGCGGCCACCGGACTTCTTGAGGGGACGGCAGAGACTCTTTTCCGGAGTGGAGGTAGTGATTTCGTCAAAGGACGGCCACACCTTGTAGCGGTTAGAGGGAGTAACTGGCTTGAATGACTTGAGGGACATGATAGCTTTCCTTCCTAATAGGGGCTTTAAACGAGGTCAAGGGTTTCACCGTTGGCAAGCTTGATGTAAGCCTTTTTCCAATGGGCGGTGCGACCCGCGTCAGCGCGGCGCTGACGCTTGAGCTTGCCGTCATAGTTGGCGGTACGGACAGAAGCGACCTTCTTGCCGAAAGCAACTTCAACAGCCTTCTTGATTTCGATCTTGTTGGCGTCGCGGTCAACTTCAAGGACCAGCTCTCCGGTGGTTTCCTGGAGCATGGTGGCCTTTTCGCTGATGCGCACCTTCTTAATGACTTGGTAAATGTCTTTCATGGCTTCTTAAGCAGTACGGCTGGCGAGGGTTTCTAAAGCGTTGTCAACGAGGATCACTGCGTCAGCCTTCATGAGCTGTTCAATGTTCACTTCAGCGGCGGTCATCAGGAGCACGTCCTGAACGTTGCGGCCGGCGAGGTAGGTGGCTTCATCAAAGGAAGCGGCCACGATGAGCACTTTCTTGGCGTCTGTCAGATCCTTGACGGCCTTGATGAAAGACTTGGTCTTTCCGTCGGCCACGGAGAATTCGGCAACGGTGCTGATTCTGGAAGCGGCGATCAGATCGCCCAGAACGCGGCGCAGGGCCAGACGGCGGGTGCTCTTGTTCACCTTCTTGGAATAGTCGCAGGGACGGGGGCCGAAGACCACGCCGCCGCCCACGAAGATGGGAGCGCGCTTGTCGCCGTGGCGGGCGTTGCCCGTGCCCTTCTGGCGGAAGATCTTCTTGTTGTTGCCGCTGACTTCACCGCGGGTCTTGGTGTTGGCGGAACCGGTGCGGCGGTTTGCTTGATAAGCCACGATGAGGTCGTGAACGGCCTGGGAGCCCTTGTCACTGCCTGCAACCTGGATGTTGGCGGCAGCGGCGGCTTCTAATGTAAAGGTATTTGCGGACATAGATAGGTTTTCCTATATTCAATGTGTGGTTGCTAAAGCCTACTTCTTCTTGGCGGGGCGGATCACGAGGTAGGAACCGCGTGCACCGGGAACGGCGCCGGAGATGAGGATAACATTGTCTTCCGGACGAACGGCCACAACCTTCAGGTTCTGAACCGTGCGCCTGGCGTTGCCCATCTGCCCGGGCATCTTCTGGTTCTTCCAGACGCGGCCGGGGGTGGAGCAGCCACCCACACCACCGGTACGGCGGTGCATCATGGAACCGTGGGCGGCGGGAGAGCCGTGGAAGTTGTGGCGGCGCATTGCACCCTGGAAGCCCTTGCCCTTGGAAGTGCCGATCACGTCAACCCACTGGCCGGCGGAAAAGAGATCCACGCCGGGATCTTCAGCGCCTTCGGCAGGCAGTTCGGAAGCTTCCACGCGGAATTCCTTGAGGAGCTTGGTGGGCTGAATGCCCAGTTTCTTGAAGTGGCCGGCCTGAGGCTTGGCCACGCGGCTTTCCTTCTGCGCATCAAAAGCAACCTGAATGGCATTGTAGCCATCCTTGTCTTCCGTTTTGATCTGGGCGAAGGTGTTGCCCTTGACGTCAATGACGGTCACGGGCACCATAGCGCCGGATTCCTGGTCAAACAGACGGGTCATACCGACCTTTTTTCCGATAAGTCCTAGAGCCATTGTAGTGTGTCTTTCTGTTTTTTAATTACTTATCCGGGTACCAAACTAGATGCGGATCGTGATGTCCACGCCGGCGGGAAGGTTGAGCTTCTTGAGCTCATCAATCGTGCGTGCGGTCGGATCGACGATGTCGAGCAGGCGCTTGTGGGTGCGGATTTCAAATTGTTCAGCCGACTTTTTGTTGACGTGAACGGAACGGTTCACGGAGAATTTCTCAATGCGGGTCGGCAGCGGGATCGGGCCGTGAACTTTGGCTCCGGTGCGCTTGGCGGTTTCAACGATCTCCTGGGAGGAGCGGTCGATGGCGCGGGAGTCGAAAGCGCGGAGTCGAATACGGATTTTTGGACTTTGCATGGACGTGCGGTCTATTGGTTATACTTCAAAGGTTGTTTATTTGGCCCTGTCGCTGACGATCTGGTCAACGAGGTTCTGAGGCACCTGTTCAAAGTGGGAGGGCTCCATGGAGTAGGAGGCGCGGCCACTGGAAAGGGTACGGATGGCGGTGGAATAGCCGAACATTTCGGACAAGGGAACCATGGCCTTGAGAATGCAGGCATTGGCCTTGTTTTCCATGTTGCTGATCTGGCCGCGGCGGCGGTTCAGGTCGCCCATGATGTCGCCCTGGTAGTCGGTCGGCGTGGAAGCTTCAACGGACATGATGGGTTCCAGCATGATGGGCTTGGCCTTCTTGAAGGCGTCCTTCATGGCGAAGATGGCGGCCATCTTGAACGCGTTTTCGTTGGAGTCCACTTCGTGATAGGAACCGTCCACCACTTCAACGTGTACGTCCACCACCGGATAACCGGCGATAACGCCCGTGGTCATGGCTTCGTTGAGACCGGCGTAAACGGCGTTCATGTATTCCTTGGGAATCGCGCCGCCCACAATCTTGTTTTCAATGGTGAGGCCCTTGCCCCGTTCGTTCGGCTTCACATCGATGACAACGTGGCCGTACTGGCCGCGGCCGCCGGACTGCTTCACCAGCTTGCCGTCGCCGTGAGCGGGAGCAGTGATGGTTTCGCGGTAGGCGATCTGGGGCTTGCCGATGTCGGCTTCCACCTTGAATTCGCGCATCAGGCGGTCAATGATGATTTCCAGGTGAAGTTCACCCATGCCGGAAATCAGGGTCTGGCCGGTTTCTTCGTCGGTCTTCACGCGGAAGGTCGGGTCTTCTTCAGACAGACGGCCCAGGGCGTTGGACATTTTTTCCTGGTCGGCCTTGGTCTTGGGTTCCACGGCCATGGAAATAACGGTTTCCGGGAAGGTGGGGGGTTCCAGGCAGATATCGTTGTCCGGGCTGGTGATGGTGTCGCCCGTGGTCACATTGCGCAGACCCACGATGGCGGCGATGTCGCCGGAATACACGGCGTCAATATCCGTGTGCTGGTCAGCCTGGATCTGGATGATGCGGCCCACGCGTTCCGTTTTGCGGGTGCGGGGATTGTACACGGTGTCGCCCTTCTTGAGGACGCCGGCATACACGCGGATGAATACCAGCTTGCCGACGAACTTGTCAGCCCAGAGCTTGAACGCCAGCACCATGGGCTTGGCGTCGTCCGTAGCGGTAATTTCAAAGGTCTTTTCCGGATCCAGCGTGCTTTCAGCGTGGGCAGGAACGGTTTCCACCGGGGAGGGAAGATAATCCACAACGGCGTCAAGCAGGAACTGAACGCCCTTATTCTTGAAGGCGGAACCGCCGGCAACGGGGATAAACTTGTTGGCGATGGTGGCGCGGCGGATGGCCTGCTTGAGTTCGAGAGCCGTGAAAGGTTCTTCCATGAGAACCTTCTCAGCAAGTTCGTCGTCCACGTCGGCAACACGGCTCACCAGTTCGTGGTAGGCCAGTTCGGCTTCTTCCTTGAGTTCGGCGGGAATCTCTTCAACCGAATAGGTGGAGCCGAGGCGGTCGTTGTCGGCGTAAATGATGGCCTTCTGGTTCACGACGTCGATCTGACCGCGGAGCTGGTCTTCGGAACCGATGGGAATCAGGATGGCGGCGGCGTTGGCACCCAGCTTGTTGTGGATGTCGTCCAGCACATTGTTGAAGTTGGCGCCGGTGCGGTCCATCTTGTTCACAAAGCACATGCGGGGAACGCTGTACTTGGTGGCCTGGCGCCACACGGTTTCCGTCTGGGGCTGCACGCCGGCCACACCGCAGAATACCACGATGGCGCCGTCAAGCACGCGGAGGGAGCGTTCCACTTCAGCGGTGAAGTCAACGTGCCCGGGAGTGTCAATAACGTTCAGCTGGAAGTTTTCACCTTCGAACACTTTGCTGATGCCTTCATTCTTCACCTGCTTCCAGTTGGTGGTAACGGCAGCGGAGGTAATGGTGATACCGCGTTCGCGTTCCTGCTCCATCCAGTCGGTGGTAGCGGCACCGTCGTGCACTTCGCCGATCTTGTGGATCATGCCTGTGTAGAAGAGGATGCGCTCGGACAAGGTGGTTTTGCCGGCGTCAATGTGAGCGGAGATACCGATGTTGCGGTACCGCTCAAGAGGAGCCTTGCGATTGGGATTGTTTACGTGATCGGACATAGTGTCTGGGAAATATCTGTAATGATCGAAAGTGAATGATTCTGCTGACGGTCGCGAAAGGGATTACCAGCGGAAGTGAGCAAAGGCGCGGTTGGCCTGGGCCATTTTGTGCACGTCGTCGCGCTTGCGGACGGCGGCGCCCTGGTTGTTGGCGGCTTCCTTGATTTCGTTGGAGAGCGCCTTGTGCATCGGCACGCCCTTGCGGTTGCGGGCATAGTTCACGATCCAGCGCATGGCCAGGGATTCGGAACGGGCCGGATCCACTTCGAGCGGAACCTGGTAGGTGGCACCGCCAACGCGGCGGCTCTTCACTTCCACACGGGGCTTGGCGTTTTCAATGGCGCGGGTGATCACTTCCAGGGGATCAATGCTGTCCGTGCCTTCGTTAGCCATGTCGATGGCGGCATAAACAATGCGTTCCGCAAGGGAGCGCTTGCCATCCAGCATAACCTTGCTGATCAGCTTGCCGACAAGAGTGCTGTCGTAACGGGGGTCACGACGTTCGATTTTTCTATAGACGCGTTTACGGCGGGCCATAATATTTAATAGGTAAGATTGTTAATGTTTACTTGGCAGCAGCCTTCGGGCGCTTGGCGCCATACTTGGAACGGCCCTGGCGGCGCTTGTCGACACCGAGGCAGTCAAGAGCGCCGCGGACGATATGATAGCGAACACCGGGCAAGTCCTTCACACGACCGCCGCGAACAAGCACGATGGAGTGTTCCTGAAGGTTGTGGCCTTCACCGCCAATGTAGGCGATCACTTCTTCACCATTGGTAAGACGGACCTTGGCCACCTTGCGGAGAGCCGAGTTCGGCTTCTTGGGCGTACGGGTCATCACCTGGAGACAAACACCGCGGCGTTGCGGGCAGCTATGAAGAGCGCGTGACTTGGACTTCTCTTCCGGAGTAATACGTCCCTTGCGGACGAGCTGATTAATAGTCGGCATGTTTTCCTGCTTTGGTTGTGGTTCGTCGGTCTGCACCGATATTCAAGGCGAACATCCCTTTCAGTAAGCAGGAAGCGCGCCTTTTTTCCGGAGGCAAACCCGATAGAAAACGTATTTCTTGCACCTTCTGGTGCGTTTGGGGACGGCAAATATAACGTGATTTCACACCATGACAAGTCTTTTATTCCCTTTTCCTGAATATTTTTCTCAGAGACACGCTTTTCCCTCAAGCGGACGGTTCTCGCAGTCCTGCCATGACAAAAAAATCCCGTCCGCGCAAACCGGCGCACGGACGGGAAATGAAAAAAACGCAGACCGGATCAGTTCTTGGGCGTCACCAGGCTGTGGCCGGACATTTCGGCGGGCTGTTTCAGCCCCATCAGGCTCAGCAGCGTGGGGGCCACGTCCGCCAGAATGCCGTCGGACAACTTCACCTCGTCCTTGTCTTCCGCCACGTAAATAAGGTCCACCAGATTGGTGGTATGGGCGGTATTCGGAGAACCGTCTTCATTGCGCATGTGCTCGGCATTGCCGTGGTCCGCCGTGATGAGCAGCTTGCCGCCCAGCTCCAGAATCCTCTTCACGCACTTCTCCAGGGCATTGTCCACGGCTTCGCACGCGGCAACGCCGGCTTCCAGATAACCCGTGTGGCCCACCATGTCTCCGTTGGCAAAATTCATGATGATCACGTCGTACTTGTCTGCGGCTTCCACAAACTTGTCCGCCACTTCCTCCGCGCTCATCTGGGGCTTGAGGTCGTAGGTAGCCACCTCGCGGGGGGAGGGAACCAGAATGCGGTCTTCGCCGGGGAACTGCGTCTCCACGCCTCCGTTGAAGAAGAAAGTGACGTGGGCGTATTTTTCCGTTTCCGCGATGCGGAGCTGGGTCTTCCCGGCTTCCGAAACGATCTGGCCGAAAATATTGTCGAGCTGCTCCTGCTCAAACACGATGGGAGAGGGATACTTGGCGTCGTACTCCGTCAGGGTCACATAATGCACCTTAGGTTGCACTTCGCGGTCAAATCCGTCAAAATCGGAATACAGGAAGGCGTCGCTCATCTGGCGGGCTCGGTCGGCACGGAAATTGAAAAAGAACACCACGTCATTATCGCGCACGCGCTGTTCGTTGCCATACGCGAAAATGCCGGGCTTCAGGAACTCATCCGTCTCGCCCTTCGCATAGCACTGTTCCACATACTCGGCAGGAGAGCAGGAACACTGTTCGCCGCGGCCCAGAACGATGGCGTCCCACGCAAGCTTGTTGCGGTCCCAGCGCTTGTCGCGGTCCATCGCGTAAAAACGGCCGATCACCGTAGCTATCTTGGCGCCGTAAGGCTTCACGGCTTCCTCAAGCTGGCGCATAAATCCGGCTCCGCTGGTGGGGGAGCAATCGCGCCCGTCCGTAATGGCATGAATGCAAATATCGCGCACCCCCGCTTCATAGGCGTACTTGACGATGCCCGCCAAATGGTTGATGTGGCTGTGCACGCCGCCGTCGCTCACCAAGCCCAGCAAATGCAGGCGGGAAGAAACGGCCTGGGAAAATGCGGTCTTCAATACGGCGTTCTCACCCATGGAGCCGTCCTTGATGGCATTATCCACGCGGCAAAGATCCTGATACACCACGCGCCCCGCACCCAGATTCAGGTGACCTACTTCGGAATTGCCCATCTGTCCATCGGGAAGGCCCACGTCTTCCCCGGAAGCGCCCAGCAGGCTGTGGGGATAGTTGGCAAGGAGGTAATCAGTAAACGGAGTATCAGCCAGAACAGTGGCGTCACCGTATTCCTTCGCGACATCAGGCCCCAACGGATTGCGGCCCCAGCCGTCGCGAATGACAAGAACGACAGGCTTTTTAGACATGCGCCTTACTTACAGGCATTCCCCTCTTTTGAAAAGCCTGAAATCAGGCATTCCTTCTCCGCCTCTGAAATAGCCTGCGGCTTGCCGCCCCGCCCGACGCGGACGACGACGTACCTTCCCTGCATCACGGGGCGTTCCGAATGAAACACCGCAAATTTCCATTCCAGGGAGCTGGTTCCCACGTGGCCCAGGCTCAACTCAATGCTCAGCCAGTCCCCCAGCCCGGCGGAACTGGAGTAATCCACCTCCACATGCACGCGGGGCCAGCCGCAATCCGGGGAAAGCACCTCCAGCCCGCGGGAACGCAGGTACTCATGCTCCACTTCCTCCACCAGGCACAGCAGCCGGGTAAAATGGGCCACGCCGGAAGCGTCCGTATCGTGAAAGGCTACTTGGCGCGTTCTGACAAAAGGCATGCAGGGGTAATTTTCATTCATGCCGTTATCCTGCCCCCGTTTCCGGAAACATGTCCAGACGCAAATGTGCGACAATATGTCACATCCGCTTGATTTGCGACATACTTCCCTTTATACATAGTGCAAGCCCGGAAGGGATACGGCGCCGCCATGAAGAAGGACACCATCGACAAGCTGATCGACCGCATCGACCATATCAAGGAGGAGGACCTCCAGCGCTTCTTCGTCAAGCTGGCGGAACAGCAGGGCTTCTTTCAGCAGGTATTCGAATCCATCCAGGAAGGGCTGATCCTGCTGGACAGCAAGGGAAAAATCCTGTTCGTCAACCAAGCGGCGCTCAAGCTCTTCGACAAGGAACCCGAACACATCACGCCGGAGGACTTCTGCATCTTCCTGGGCCGCGACTGCTCCTGGAACACGGTCCAGCAGAGCCATACCGCCGTTTCCCGGGATGTGGAAATCTTCTACCCGGAGCACAAATTCCTGAATATTTTCATTTCCCCCATCGGCAATAAAAACCAGGGCCACCTGATCCTCATCCGGGACGAAACGCCCCAGCAGAAGCGCAATGCGGAAAACATTGAGGCGGAACGGCTCAATGCGCTGACCCTGCTGGCAGCCGGCGTGGCTCATGAAATAGGCAACCCCCTCAACTCCATCGGCCTCCATCTCCAGCTCCTCGCGCGGAAAGCAAAAAAACTGCCGCCGGAATACCGGAACGACTTTGAAGAACTGCTGAAAACGGCGGAAGGGGAAACCACCCGCCTGGACGTTATCCTGAAACAATTCCTCCAGGCCATCCGCCCTACCAAGCCCATCCGGGAGCCCCACAACATTGAAGACATCATCATGGACGTCCTCAAACTGCTGGAACCGGAAATCCGGCAGCGCGGCATCCAGATCAACACGGAACTTCAAACCGGACTGCCCATCCTCAGCCTGGACCCCGTTCAGATCAAGCAGGTATTCTACAACCTGATCAAAAATGCCTATCAGGCCATTCCTCCGGCAGGGGGAACCATCCTGATCAAAAGCGGCTATACGGATGACAGCGTATTCGTCACCGTGGCGGACACGGGCTGCGGCATCTCTCCGGAAGTCATGGGCAGCATTTATGAACCCTTCCTGACCACCAAATCCACCGGTTCCGGCCTGGGCTTGCTCATCGTCCGCCGCATCGTCAAGGAGCACGGCGGCTCCATCACCCTTGCCAGCCAGCCGGGCCAGGGAACCACCTTCACCGTATTCCTGCCGCGCGTGGAACGCACCATCCGCCTCCTGCCTCCCTCCGTGCCGTCATGAACATGCCCGTCCTGCTGATTGTCGATGATGAAAAACCCACGCGCGACGCCCTGCGCATGGGGTTTCAGGATGATTATGAAGTGTACACCGCCTCCAACCTCTCCCAGGCCGTCACCCTCATGCGGGAGGAATCTCCGGACCTGGTACTCACGGACCTGAGGCTGGGCGGGGAAAGCGGCATGGACGTGCTCAAATCCGCCGCCGCCCTGCCCCACCCTCCACAAAGCATCATGATGACGGCCTACGGCTCCGTGGATGCCGCCGTGGAAGCCATGAAGCAGGGAGCCTACGACTTCGTCACCAAGCCCCTGAATCTGGACGCCGTGGAAATGGTGCTCAAACGCGCCCTGCATACCCGGAATCTGGAAACCGCCAACCAGGAACTCACCTCCCGCATCCAGGCTGATTCCGGACTGCAAAAACTGCTGGGCCGTTCTACCGCCATGGAGCATGTATTCTCCATGATACGCCAGGTAGCCCCCAGCAAAACGACGGTGCTCATCGAAGGGGAAAGCGGAACCGGGAAGGAGCTCGTGGCCCAGGCCATCCATTCCCTCTCCGGAAGGCCGGAAAACAAATTCGTGGCCGTCAACTGCGCGGCACTCTCCCCCCAGCTTCTGGAAAGCGAACTCTTCGGCCATGAAAAAGGCTCCTTCACCGGCGCCGCCCAACGGCGCATCGGACGCTTTGAACAGGCGGACGGTGGCACCATCTTTCTGGATGAAATCGGGGAAATAGACGCAAGCACGCAGGTCAAGCTGTTGCGGGTGCTTTCCGAACGGACGATAGAACGGGTAGGCTCCAACACGCCCATTCCCGTAAATGTCCGCGTCATCGCCGCCACGAACAAATCCCTGAAGCAACTCGTCCAGGAAGGCAAATTCCGGGAAGACCTCTACTTCCGCCTGAATGTGGTTCACATCCAGATGCCTCCACTCCGTGACCGCAGGGAAGATGTAGCTCTGCTGGCGGCGGCATTCCTCAAGGAATTCGCACGGGAAAACAACAAGGAACTCAAGCCCCTTTCCCCGGAAGCCCTTCACGCTGTACGGAACTACCTCTGGCCCGGCAACGTCCGGGAGCTGCGCACGGCCATGGAGCACGGCGTGGTCATGTGCAACTCGGACCGGATAGAACTCCAGCACCTCCCTCCCCAGCTCCAGGCGGCATCGTCCCGCCCGGTTGCGGGGAAGACCTCCGGAGACCCGCCCCCGGACAATGGGAACAACACACAGAATGGGCTTGTCCCGCACGGGGTTTTGAATTTATCCTTGCTTGAACGGAACGCTATCCGGCAGGCGCTTGCCCAATCCAACGGCAACAGAACGGCAGCGGCTCTTCTGTTGGGCATCAGCCGCCGCACGCTTCAACGCAAATTACAAGAACTCCAAGACATATGAATCCGCCTAACACAGGCTCCCGCGCACCGTTCTTCATTGTTCTCATCCTGTTGCTGGTCATCACGGGGGTTCAATTCTTCTTCAACTTCCGCGGCCTGTCGTCGGACGCCGCCATGGACCAGGCCCAGATCGCCCGCAACGTAGCGCGGGGAGAGGGCCTGACCACCCACAGAATCCGCCCCATCCAGCTCATTGCGGACAGCAGCAAATCCGGACTCAACCCCCTCCTTTCCGACGCCCAGCTCCGGGAACAGGAGGCCATTCTGGCAGGTCAGGGGAAAAGTCTGGTAGATGCGGAAAATTTTTCTCCCTACAAGCTCCGGGACACGCGCTACGCTCCGCTGAACATTCTGGTGGAAGCGGCCGTATTTAAACTGGCGGGCATACACAACTACGAACTCTGGAAAATGACCGGAGACTCCATGATCTACCTGCCGGACCGCATCGTGGCCGCCGTCTCCGCCATCTTCTTCATCCTTTCCGTCCTGAGCTGCTATTACGTGCTCCGCAGAATGTTTGACACCACCATCGCCGGCTTCACCTGCCTGACGATGATCTTCAGCAATCTGTTCCTGCAATATGCCACCAGCGGACTTCCGCAAATGCTCATGCTCTTCTTCTTCACATGGGGCGTTCACTTCCTGTACACCGCACTGGTCAATGACCAGGAAAACCGCAAATTCCTGTGGCCCATTGTCTTCAGCGCCATTTGCTTTTCCTGCGTCTGCCTGACGGGATGGATCGGCCTCTGGCCCATGGCCGGCTTCCTGCTCTTCGTGGGCATCCGCTTCAAGCCGCACGGTCTCTACTGTCTTCCCGCCCTGGCGATCCTGCTGCTCTTCCTGGCCTATCCCGTCTATATAAACAAAACCACCAGCGGCAGCATCTTCGGGACCGCCTTCTATACCATCTGCACCGGCCTTCTCGGTTCGGAAAGCACAGCCATGAAGGCGCTCGTCTTCGGAGACATCCCCATCGGCGCACAAACGGCCGTCATATCCATCATCAACAACATCATTACCCAGGGAGACATTCTTTATGAAAACCTGGGGCATCTCCCCCTGGCCCTTGTCTTTCTGCTGGCCCTGCTGCACACGTTCAAAAAGAAACCCGTCAACCAGGCCAAATGGGGCATCTTCTCCATGTGGTGCCTGGCTACGGTGGGCATGGCCCTGTACACGGCCAACAAGACGGAAATCTCCATCGGACAAATCCAGATACTCTTCTCCCCCTTCTTTACGGCATTTGGTACGGCATTCGTCCTCAATCTGATTGCCAGGCATTCCAAGGAAGCGGCTCCCGTCCTGCGCGGCGGCGTCCTTCTCCTGGCGCTGCTGGTCACGGCCCTCCCCCTCCTGCTGAGCCTGCCCCAGATTGTGCGGGTCGGCATCCTGACGGCCCACCGGGGCATTCCCGCATGGCCTCCGTACTATCCGCTGGGCATCAGCCAGGAAGTGCGCAACCAAACCCAGGCCGGGGACTTCATCCTCACGGACCAGCCGGCGGCCGTCAGTTGGTACGCGGACAGAAAAACCCTTGATATCCCCAGCCTTGTCTCCCATTTCACCACGCTGGAACGCGTCCTGTCATTCCACGGCGGCAAGGTAGGTAGCATCCTGGTCACTCCTTCCTCCACCATGGGTAGGGACATACGGGCCGTATCCGGCTATTACGGGGAATTCGCGCCGCTCGTTCTGGAAGGCTCCATCCTCGGCCAGACGAGGGACAAAAACCCCGTATACATATTCAACCACAGCGGCGCCCTCTCCAAACTGGCCGAGCGCTTCGGCCAGTCAGACTCCCGCCAATTCATCATGGGCGCGGACATGATCCTTTACAAGGACCTTCAGCAACCCGGTCCCGCACATCAAAATTAACCAATCCATATGGCCAAACAACGGAAAAACTCCCCCGGATTTGAAGAATCCGTAGCCCGCCTGGAAGAAATCATCAGGCTGACGGAAGCTCCCGTCACAGAGCTGGAAGACATGATCGCCCTCGTGGAAGAAGGCAACAAGCTCATACGCCACTGCCGCGGCATTCTTCACAATGCGGAACTTCGCATCCAGACCCTCAGCAACCCGGAAACCGCCCAGGAAGAACAGGACGGTGCGGAACCAGACGACCCAGACACTAATGAATTCTCCCTCACCTGAATTGCCGGAACTGCTGGGCAGCATACATAACCATGCGGACCTGATGAAAATCCCGGAGGCGGAACTCCCCCGGCTGGCTGAAGAAATCCGCTCCACTCTGATCCAGTCCCTTGCCGTCACCGGCGGCCATCTGGGCCCCAACCTGGGAGTGGTGGAACTAAGCATCGCCCTCCACCGCGTCTTTGAAACTCCCCGGGACAAAATCATCTTTGACGTTTCCCACCAGGCCTATGTCCATAAAATGCTCACAGGCCGCGCCGAGCAAATTCATACCATCCGCCAGTACCAAGGGCTGTCCGGATTCGCCAAAATGTCGGAATCCCCCCATGACTCCTATGGGGCGGGCCATGCGGGCACGGCCCTCTCCGCGGCGCTGGGCATGTGCGCGGCCCGCGACCTCAAAGGGGAGGACTACCACGTGGTCGCTGTCGCCGGAGACGCAGCCTTCACCTGCGGCACCACACTGGAGGCTCTCAACAACATCAGCCAGACCACCAGGCGCTACATCACCATTCTGAACGACAACGAATGGGCCATTGACAAAAACGTGGGAGCCCTGGCCAAATACTTCAACTCTCTGCAAACCTCGGAAACCTTCTCCTGGCTGAGGGACAAGACCGCCTCCTTCATTGAAAAACTCGGAGGAACCCAGGCCAAGGAATTCGCATTCAAGCTGGAAGACACCACCAAAAACCTCATCTTCCCCTCCCTGCTGTTCAACAAATTCGGCCTGCGCTACTTCGGCCCCCTGAACGGGCACGACATCCCCACGCTGATCCGCACGCTGAACTACATCAAGGACCTGAACGAGCCCGTCATCCTGCACATAGTCACCCAGAAAGGACTGGGCTACCAGCCCGCCCTGGACAACCCCACCAAATTCCACGGACTGGGCTCCTACTGCGTGCACGACGGAGAAACGCAGGGCCCCCCTACGCCCACCTTCTCCCAAATCTTCGGTTCCACGCTGGTGGACATGGCGAAGCAGGACGAATCCATCACGGCCATCACGGCGGCCATGGCCAGCGGAACCAAGCTAGACCTGTTCAAGGAAGCCTTCCCCAAACGCTACTTTGACGTAGGCATCGCGGAAGAACACGGCGCCCTGTTCGCCTGCGGCCTGGCGGCGGAAGGCATGAAACCCTACGTAGCCATCTACTCCACCTTCATGCAGCGCTGCGTGGACATGATCCAGCATGATGCGGCCCTTCAAAAACTCCCCGTGCGTTTCTGCATGGACAGGGCCGGACTCTCTCCGGACGACGGCCCCACCCACCACGGCCTGTTTGACATCGCCATGATCCGCAGCATTCCGGACGTCGTCTTCATGCAGCCCAAGGATGAAGCGGAATTCGTCCACATGCTCCGCACCATGAACCACTACCAGAACGGCCCCACCGTCATCCGCTATCCCAGGGGATGCGGCTCCGGCGTACCCCTTCCCGCCACGGCGGAAATCCTGCCCATCGGCAAGGCGGAAGTGCTTCAAACAGGAAACGACGTCCTCCTCGTTTCCCTGGGCACCATGATCGGAATCGCCCGGGACACGGCCACGCTCCTGGAAGAACGCGGCTACAGCGTCACCCTGGTCAACGCCCGTTTCATCAAGCCGCTTGACGACGAATGCATCCGGCTCCATGCCTCCCGCAGCAAAGTGATCTGCACCTTTGAAGATCACTCCATCCGCGGCGGATTCAACTCTGCCGTCCTGGAATCCCTGGAAGCCGGAGAAATCACCATTCCCGTGGAAGCTATCGCATGGCCGGACCAATTCATCGAACACGGCTCGGAATCCATTCTCAGAAAAAAATATGGACTCACGGCGGAAGCCGCGCTACAAAAAATTATTCCTCATTTGACTCCCAATCCTCAATGAAAGCCTTCATCCTTCTCATCACAGCCCTGACATTTGCCATACCCCACGCTTCCTCCCAACAGCCGGAAGCCGCTGCACAAACACCCGCCTGGGTTCAGAAATTCAACACCCTGCCGGAAGAAACCAGGAAACAATACATCGGAAAATTCCAGGAGGCCGAACGATTCTTTGCACAAAAAAGAACCTTGGAAAGCCTCTTCTCCCTCCTGGAACTGGAAAAAATCTTTGACGGCAACCCCGGATTGTACAACCTCCGCGGCGCCTGCTACATTGAAATCCGCAACATTGAAAAAGCGTTGGAAAACTTTGAAAAGGCGCTGAAACTGGACCCGGAAAACCTCACTGTCCAATTCAACCTGGCGGAAGCCCTCTACGTAAGCCACGACTATGCCAAGGCTCTGAAAGCCTTCACGGAACTCCTGCCCCATTTCAAGGACACGGACAAAAACGGCATCATCCCCCTCCTTCAATTCAAGCGCTACATCTGCGCCCGCAAACTTGACAACCAGCCGCTCGCCAAAGAGCTGGAAGGTCTCTACGGCCCCATGGACGACACCCCTTACTACTACTGCATCCAGGCAGTCATGAAATATCTGAGAGGTGACCAGGAGGCAGCCCAGGAACAGGTATTCTCCGCCTTCCGCATCTACCAGGGAACCAGCGCCCTCCAGGCCTTTACGGACGCCATGACGGAGGCCGGCATCCTGCCCTCTCCCTACGGGCAAACCGTCCCGAACCAGCCTGAAAAAACAGGGCTGGAAAAATCCCGTTCATGAATGCGGAAGCCACTGTACTCAAGCTCTACCCGCTGGGGGAAAACGGCCTGATCGTCGTCTGGTGCTCCGAAGAAGGCATCATCAGAACGGCGGCCAAGGGAGCCAGAAAACAATCCAGCCCCTTTGCCGGACGGCTGGACCTCTTTTACCAGTGCCGCATGCAGTGGACGCCGGCGAAAACGGGCGACCTGCACACGCTGACCACCGTGGACCTCATTTCCCCGCGCCTTTCCCTCCGTGCGGACTACTCCCGGCTCTCCGCGGCAGGCTACTTCGCGCGCCTGTTCCTCCAAATGCTGGAACCGGACACGCCCATTCCGGAATTCTACGATCTCCTGCAAAGGGCATACTCCTATCTGGAAAAAAACGTGCCTTCCGTGCGGGCGGTCCTCCACTTTGAACAGGAACTCGCCCGGTTGCACGGCATTTCCCATCCCGGAATTCCCGCACACGTCATTCTGAAATCCCACTTCGGCAAACTGCCTCCGCAGCGGGAAAGACTGCTCAGGGAACTTGAACCGCAGAGCGATCGACCGGAATGAGGCAACCTCTTTCCGGACACACCCCATGCTGTCCGGACATGCGCCCGTCCTCAGGCGGAAATGGATTGTGGTGTCCACATGATTGACTTGTCTCCAGGCTTCGGGCAGAATAAACCGCACGTTTTTACTGCATGAAAATCTTTGACAGATACATTGCCCGACAATTGCTGGGAGTAACGGTCCTGGGGGTAATGTCCCTGAGCGCCCTGCTTCTGCTGGGGAACTTGTTCAAGGAATTGCGCCCCCTCCTGGTGGAAAGCGGAGCCCCGTTCACCATCGTCATGGAATTCATCTTCCAGGTCATTCCCTTCTCCCTGATGTTCTCCATTCCCTGGGGCTTCCTCACTGCGGTACTTCTGGTGTACGGACGGCTGGCCTCAGACAATGAACTCACCTCCATGCGCATGGCGGGCATGAGCCTGTGGCGTTTGAGCGCTCCCGCCCTCGCCATCGGCATTGCCCTTTCCTGCCTCTGCTACTGGATCAACATAGACCTGGCGCCCCGTGCCAAGCAGGCCATCTCCGAACTTCTGATCAAAGCCGCCTCCATCAACCCGGAGGGACTGCTCCGGGAAGGTCAAGCCATCACCAAATTCGATAATCAGGAAATCTACATTGACAAGCATGTACCGGAGGAAAAGCTCATCTACGGCATGCATATCTACCAGAAGGCCTCGGACAAATCCCCGGCCGTAGCCATGCATGCGGAACGCGTCACCTACCATTTTTCTCCGGAAAAAAAGATATTTGACCTTCATCTGTTCAACACGCTTGTCACCACGCAGGAAAAAAACGGAATTTCCAGAAGCGTGGTCGTGGATGAAATGCCCAGAAGCATCAGCACGGACAGGCGCTCCGGCCGCCGCATCAAGGCCAACCGGTTCACCAACGAAGAAATCAGGGAGGCCCTCAACACTCCCGGCTACCTGGATGAAAGGCAAACACGGGAATTCGCCACGGAACTGCCCCGGCGCGCCTCCTTCTCCCTGGCCTGCATCGTCTTTGCCCTCATCGGCGTGCCCCTGGCCATCAACACCCGGCGGAAAGACACTTCCACGGGATTTGCCATGGGCATCCTGATCGCCTCCCTCTACTTTGTGGCGCTCATCTTCGCGGACCTGTCCCGCAAAAGCGGAACCGCGCTGCCCTATATCCTGCTGTGGCTCCCCAACGTCATCACGATAGCCGTCGCCCTCTACCTTCACAATAAGGCCAGGCACAAGGGGTAAGGCTTCTAAGGAGCCGTCTTCCGTTGGCGCGGAATTGTCTTTAACTGCCTGGAACGTTCCCGTATCATGGCGCGCATGCAGCACGTCCCCACCATTGCGATCGTAGGCAGGCCCAACGTCGGGAAATCCGCCATATTCAACAGAATGGCGGGCAGGCGCATCGCCATCGTGCATGATGAACCGGGCGTCACCCGCGACCGCATCAGCGCACCCTGCAAAATCACGGACCATGCCTGCAAGCTCATGGACACAGGCGGCATCGGAGCCCGGCTGAGCGACGGCTTTGCGGAACAGGTAGCCGCAGAGGCGGACATAGCCATGAAAACGGCGGACCTGATCCTCTTCGTCCTGGACAGCCGGGACCACCTCACCCCTATTGACCAGAGCATCGCGGACCATCTCCGCAAATCGGAAGTGCCGGTCATGCTGCTGCTCAACAAGGCTGACCACGAAAAACAGGACCTCAACCTGGGTGAATTCTCCGGACTCGGTTTTAACGACTACATCTTCCTCTCCGCCGCCCACGGCCGGGGCTTTTCGGAACTGGCCTCCAGACTGGACTCCTTCCTCAAGCAGGCAGGCGCGCCCCTGAAAGAAGAAATGGAGGAAACTCCGGTGGAAGACACGGAAACGGTCCCTCCCATCAAGGTGGCCGTCGTAGGCCGTCCTAATGCGGGCAAATCCTCCCTGGTCAACGCCATCCTTCAGGACAGGCGCACCATCGTCTCCGACGTAGCGGGAACCACCCGCGACGCCATTGACATTCCCTACCTCCACGACGGCCAGCCCTACGTCCTGATTGACACGGCCGGAATGCGCCCGCGCTCCCGGCGGGACACATCCGTGGAAGTATTCTCCGCCATGCGCAGTGAAAAAGCCATCCGCCGGGCGGACATCTGCCTGCTGGTCATCGACATCGCGGCGGGCATCACGCAGCAGGACCGCCGCATCGCCGGCATCATCGCGGAGGAAGGAAAACCCTGCATCATCATCGTCAACAAATTCGACCTCTTCCACCCCAACGCCCCGCGCAAGGAGCGCATGGCGGAAGTAGAGGAACAAGTGCGCAGGGAGCTCTTCTTCATCAACTACGCGCCGTTCATCACCACCTCCGCGAAAAAATCGGAAGGCATTGAAATCATCTTCAAGGTCATCACGCGCATCCGCCGGGAATCCGCGGCGCTCCCCACCACGGGACAGCTCAACCGCCTCATCCAGCTCGCCCAGCAGATGAACCCGCCCGGCACCTCCAGCGGCTCTGCCAGGCGGCTTAAAATCTACTATGTCACCACGGCCGTGGACCCCAAATACAGCACCATTCCGGTACCGCGCTACGTCCTCTTCGTCAATGACAAAAACCTGCTTACGGACAGCTACTCCCAATACCTGCGCAACAAAATCCGGGAAAACTACCCGGCCCCCGGCATTCCGGTCATCTTCTCCGCCCGTTCGCGCGTGCGCAACGACTAACCTTTCCCACTCTCTCCGGCATGCTTTCCGTCAGGAACCTCAGCGCCTCCTTCCACACCAGGGCGGGCATCGTCAGGGCGGTAAGAAACGTATCCTTTGATGTAGCGCCCGGGGAAACGCTCGGCATCGTGGGGGAATCCGGCTCCGGAAAATCCGTTACCTGCTACTCCATGATGGGGCTTATCCCCATGCCTCCGGGCCGCATTGAAAGCGGTTCCGCCATGCTGGACGGAACGGACCTGCTCCAATGTTCGGAAAAAGAACTTCGCTTCATCCGGGGTAGGCGCATCTCCATGATCTTCCAGGACCCCATGACCTCCCTCAATCCGTATCTGACCGTCGGGGAACAAGTCGCGGAACCGCTCATCATCCATGAAGGAATAAGCAAAAAGGAAGCGTGGGCCAGAGCCCTGGAACAGCTCTCCCTGGTCGGCATACCGGACCCGGAGCAGCGCATGAACGCCTACCCGCACCAATTCTCCGGAGGCATGCGGCAGCGCGTCATGATCGCCATGGCCCTGATCACCAGGCCGGAAATCCTCATCGCGGACGAACCCACCACCGCGCTGGACGTCACCGTCCAAAAACAGGTTCTGGACCTGATCAAAAAACTCCAGCGGGACATGGGAACCGCCGTCATCCTCATCACGCACGACCTGGGAGTAGTGCGCCAGTACGCAGACCGCATCAACGTCATGTACGCAGGTAGCATTGTGGAAAGCGCCTCCTCCGGGGAACTCCTGGAACATCCCCGGCACGCTTATACAAAAGCTCTGATGAAATCCATCCCCGGCCAACACGCCAAGGGAGCCCCCCTTTACACCATTCCCGGCCTTCCTCCCAACATGATGCACCCCCCCTGCGGATGCAGCTTCCTCCCCAGAAACACCTTGGGCAAACCGGAACTATGCCTGAAAGACCGGGAACCGGAACTGGCGGAAATATCCCCCGGCCACTGGGTACAAAACTGCCCGGGCTGCCTGGCCGAAAATTAAAATTCTGGAAAAATTGTAGGGTTTATAGAGTTAGTCTATAGAGGTGATAGGAACCATAGGGAATTTTAGGGATTATAGGGAATTTCCATCCTACCCCTATCACCCCTATCACCCCTATCACCCCTATCCCTCACCGCCCTCCTCATCCGGCTCATCCTTTCCCTCATCCCTCCTTCTCTGAGAAACTTCCCTTCCAAAAACTCAAGCTGCCTCATTAACAAAAACTTGGCCTGAAAAATCAGGCAAATCGCCATATTGGCTATCACTTCCGGTGGCCGCGTCCGTGCCAGATCCAGAAAATAATTCCGTCCCTCGGACTTGTCCGCTCCTTTTTTCCTGACAAACTGCGCTTCCCGGGAATCCTTCTCCCACAAGAGAAACTTCCTTACCCTCAAAAAATCTTCATAATCCACCAGCAATTCATCCAGACTGGCCCTGGCGACATTTATCAACTTGATCTCCATCTCCAGAGATGTCAGCCCCGCCTCCTTGCCTTCTGCAATATTCTGCTTCCCTGAGCGGGCGGCTTGAACCATCTGATCCACTGTCCTGTCGCGGCACGACAAATATGTTTTGCAAAAATAATACGTCAAATCATAAATCTGTTCCGCTTTCTGGTAAGAAAGAAGAGAGCGGTAATCACCGGACGGACGCAGCAGGGAGGCCATAGGGCCCTATCTTAAAATCGAGAACATAAATATTCAATATTTTTATAAAAATTCCCAACATGCACGCCGTCCACCAGTACATGATTGGCCTGAACGGCTACGGGCATCATCAATCTGCCGGAAGCATCGGGTTCCATCTTTCCCCAGTGAATCAGAGGCAGGTACTGCCCTCGGAAAGACCTGTAGGCACTGGCTACCTGCGTAAACGGCATCCATGGAAGACAACTGAACACGGCAATATCCGTCCGGTGGCAGGGATTCGCACAGGCGGGTTCACCCTTGGCCGCCTGAATCAACGGAAGGGCATGTTCCAGAAAACCGGACAGACTGTCCCGGTACTCCACAACAATCTGGGAAAACTCCCCGTCGGCGGCCAGAACCGGAACCAGGGCATCCACGGACTCATACTCCCACACGTCCCCGTCCTCCACCCTCTGCCGAAACTGGGGCACCTCATTCAGTGCCTTCAGCAGCACAAACAGGCACACGGCAAAAAAGGACACCCCATTCTCCCTGGAATAACGGTACAGCGCATCCACCCTGACGGGAAACGTAATGGAAAACATCGGGCAGTCAAAAGTCTGGAAATACTCGTAATGTGACTTTCTAGGCCATGAATCTACGTCAATCTTCTTTTTCATACCGTCTTTGTGAAGGAGAAGGCCCATGCTGATTTTTGCCTCTCTTCTCCGTCAACAATATGGTGAAAAGCACGGACAATGTCCAGAACATCAGCCACGCCTACGAGCTCAAAAAACGACTCCCACATCAGACTGTCCCATGGCAACACACCGGAAAAATCACCACCAACCATGCCGCCGCCGGCAGCGCGCCGCTCACCCCGGCATCGTGAAAACCCCGCATTCCAGGGAAAAATAATACCATAAAACAATCAGCAGTACTGCCAAATACAGTAAAAAAGAAAGTAGCCCCGCAAACGCCAGCCTCAGACAACACCCAGTCCAGCCCCTGTTCCGGGAAGAGATAAAATCTGTTGGAAGAACCATATTAAAAAATATCGTCCAGTTACCTTTGCCTGAAAGCAAGACACTTCCCCAGCCGCTTTCAAAGCGGCCAGTCCCCTGGCTATCCCGTTGGAAAAACTACCGTTCGCCCGCTGAAAGCAAATCCGTCACGGAAGCCCTCTTCATGCGCCAGGCAGGCGCCAGACAGGCCAATGTGGAAAGGGTCAGCACCAGAAGCACGGCATACCCCAGATGTGCCCAGGGCATCGTGATGGGAGGCGTAACAATGCCGAAGTGATAACCGTACTCCAGAATCTGGATGGAACACCAGGCCGCCAAAACGCCCAGCACCAGACTCATGATGACCGCACACAGGGAAATCATCAGCGTCTCCGCCCAAAGCATGCGCATCACCATCCCTCCCGGCACGCCCACCGCCCTCATCAATCCGAATTCCCTGCGGCGGGACTGGACGGAGGCCAGCACGGTATTCAGAACCGCCAGCACGGCAATCACCATCATGATGATCGGAAGCTGACTCATGGTAAAAATCACGCTGTCCCCGCGGCTGGTGACGCTGCCGCCCAGGCTCTCCCGGGTCAGAGCCTTCACCAGCGGCTTCACGCCTTCCTCCCCTCCCGCCCGCTCGCGGGCCTTCATCAGGGCAAACTCGCCCAAATCATCCTGAAGAGCCACATTAGTCACGCCGGGAGCCGTATCCCCCCAAATGAACTGGAACCCCTGGTGGCCGTAATCCTCCTTGAGCCAGCGTTCATCCGCAATAGCCAGGGCGGCCACAAAACCGCCGCGGCGCACGCGCATGCCGCTGGTCTTGGTCAGCCAGTGCCAGCCGGGGAAGGAGACAACGCCGGCCACCTTCCAGGGTTCCCCCTTCATGGCGGCGGAAGAAGCGCCGCCCCGCGCCCCGCGCAAACCGCCCTCAGACGCATTCCCCGGGCGGTTCCCCCGGGAGGAAGGATTCACCAGCATCAAATCATCTCCCGCCTTCAATCCCACCGTCCGCGCGAACGTATCCGGAATCAGCAGGGAACGGGTGGACTTCAGCATGGCATAGGCCTCTTCCGGATTGCCGGAGACAAACACGGGCTGGAACAGGGGATCTTTCCCCTCCGCCATCTTCTCCACGGGAATGCCCGCCAGCACCACGGAACGGTTGCGCATGCCGGAAAAGCCGGGGCTCTTCATCTGTTCCGGGGAAATATCCGGTTCATCCACGTAAATGGGATACATCCGGGCACCCTTCAGGCTGGGCCGCGCCATCAACTCAGGCGCATCTCCCGGCCGGAACTCTGTGTGCAGGAAGGAAACCAGCGTTCCGGGCGTGGAAGAATCCGGAGAAAAAGGAACCAGCATGGAATATCCCCATGTCTGCACGGCCACAAACAGGGAAAGCCCCACGGACATGGACACCGCCGTTCCCACGGAACGGCTGAGATTGCGGCTGAGCTGGACTCTCAGGAACGCATGCGGCACGCGCAGAAAAAGCCCCGTCAGCCACGCTCCGGCCCATTCCGTGGCGCGGACAAAGGCCGGAGCCAGAAACAGGGCGCCGGCAACCAGGCCGGGATACCCCAGCCAGACAAACATCCATTTGCGGGTCTCCACCTCCAGCCCCGGAAAAAGCAGGGCGGCGGGCTGGAGCGCCACGCACACAAGGCCCGCTAGGACGGACCACGCGGGAACGCGGCTCACCTTCCCCATAAATCCGGCGGAAGGAACGGCCGCCTCCAGCGGAGACTGGCGGGAAGCGCGCCAGGCGGGAATCACGGAGGCCAGCAGAGCGCCGCCTACGGCGCACGCGGCCGCGACCAGTGCCGTCGTCCAGGTCAGGGAAGGCAGCGTGGAGGAACCTTCCTCCAGCAGGTACACCAGGCAGAACCCGGCGGCCAGGCCGCCCAGCAGGGCCGGAATACACAGAAACAGGCCTTCCCCCACAATCAGCAGGGCAATCTGCATGCGGCTCATGCCGAGGGCGCGCAACAGGGCCAGCCTGCGCGTGCGTTCGCTGACGCCGATGCTCAAGGTAGTGAAAATAATAAAAACGCAGGAAAAAAGAACGAGCCACACGGACATTTCCGCGCTGTCCTTCTGCTGGCGTACGGAACGGTCGCTGGAAAGCCGCTGGATGATGGAATCCGTATCCGCCACGGCGGCGGAAGCCCTGGACAGCTCCTCCCGGAAACTCTCCACAAACTCCTTCTTGTCCACCCCCTCCTTCAGGCGCACATAAATCAGATTGGGAACAAAAGGCCGCCCCGTGATCTTCTCACACACGCTTGCCGGAACAAACAGGGAGGAAAAAGCGGGACCGCCCCCCATGCCGCCCGGCCCCATGATGACGCCGGGCGTCGCCTTTGCCTGCTTCACGATGCCAACGACCTTCACATCGTACACATGCGCACCAACGCGCACACTCATGACAGTACCTATGCCTGCGCGGAAATACTTGGCGCTTCCGCTTCCCAGCACCCCTTCCATGGCGGTGGAAGCCGCCATGTCGGGCCAGACGCCTTCCTCCAGGTCGTAAGGACATTCTGCGGCCAGGTTCCCCACCAGGATGGGACTTTGGGGCGGAATGCCCATGCGGTCGCGCGTCTGCTCGTCAAAACTGCCGCGTTCATTCGCACAACCGATCTGCAGGCGCGGAACCTGGCAGGCGGCATTGACGGACTCCACCAGCGGAGAGGCCGCCAGGCGCGCGGCCAGTTCCGGATCGGCAAACCGGGGCTGCCCCCCGGGAGGCAACGGCCCCCTGGGCGCTTCCGGCACCAGGCAAAGGTCATAACTGCCCATGTAGGCCTCGGCATCGTTGTCGAACTCCTTGACCAGCGTATCATAGCTCCCCATCATCCAGACGATGAGGCTGACGGAAACGAGAATGGCAAACACGCTGACGGCCACGCGCCCCCGGTTGGCCAGCAAATCCCGCCAGATCAGTTTGGGCAGCGGCGTCATAAGGCGTCGTTTAGCGTGCGTTCATAAAAAGAGGAAAGTTCCACGGGACCGGGAAACTCCGTCGTGGGCCTGTCGTCCACAATGCGGCCGTCCTTGAGCACGATCACGCGGTCAGCCCACATCGCCACGTCCGGCGCGTGCGTCACCAGCACAAAGGCGCAGCCCTGCGTGCGGTGCAAATCCCGGAACAAATCGCCCATGAGTCGGGTGTTTTCGGAATCCAGATTGCCCGTAGGCTCGTCCGCCAGCACCAGGGCGGGTTCGGAAATCAGGGCGCGGGCAATCGCCACGCGCTGCTGCTCCCCGCCGCTGAGCGTATCGGGCATGGCATGGCGGCGGTGGGACAACCCTACCCTCTCAATCATGGCATCCAGCGCGGCGGCGGAAACCCTGCGTCCCCCCGCCAGGGAAGGCAGCAGAATATTCTCTTCCACGCTCAGGGTGCCCACCAGGTTGAACATCTGGAAAATAAAACCCACGCGGTCCCTCCGGTACACCGTCAGGGCGGCATCGGACATGGAGCCGATATCCCGGCCGTCCACCACCACGGAGCCTTCATCCGGGGAAAGCAGCCCTCCCAGGACATTCAGCAAAGTGCTCTTCCCGGAACCGCTCGCGCCCATGACGGCAACGAACTCTCCCTGGGAAACAGTCAGGCTGATATCTTTCAGCACCGTTACCTCCCCGGTGCCGGACTTGAAACTGCGCTTGAGGCGGCTGACGGAAATAACGGGAGAGCTCATGGCGGAAACGATGGATTAAAATGTGGTCTTCAGTCCTACTTCAAACGTGCGGGGATCGCCCACGGTGCATTGAACGGCGTGGCGCGTGGACTGCACGTACTTCTTGTCGAAAATATTGTATACGGCCAGCCTCAGCGTGGCGTCCTTCAGCCATTTGGTTTCCGGCAGGGGAATTTCCACGGTGAAATCGAACACGCTGTAGGAGGGAATCGTGTAATTATCCGCAATCTTCTCCCCGCGGAACGTAGCGTAATAGGAATCCTTGCAGCGGTAGCCCAGGCCCAGCACAGTCCCGTTCAGCAGGCCGCCGTCAATCCGGTACTTCTGCCAGATGGCCAGCGCATTGGGCGCAATGGTGGGATATACTTCCCCGGTGGTCCGGTTCTTGGTGCGCGTGTAGGTGTAGGAAAGATAGGAACTCCAATTCTTGGTGATCTCCCCGTTCAGGGAAAGTTCCACGCCTTCCGCCCGCTTGGAGCCGTCCGCATAATACCTGTCAAGGGAGCCTGGCAAAGTCACGGGAGTATTATTCTGGATGATGTCAAACCAGGAGGCGGAAAACCAAACCTTGTCCACCGGGCTGACGCGGAAGCCGAACTCCATCTGGTCCGTCCTCCAGGAATTGGTCAGCTCCTTGTTATTCTCATCCTTGTAGCCGAAATTGGGTGCGGAAGTGCGGGCGGCATTGGCGAACAGGGCCACGCGCTCCCCGATCATGCGGGTGATGCCGAAGCGGGGGCTCCAGGCAAACGCGTAATTGTTTTCCATGCTGAAATGGGCGTCGCCGCGCACGCCGGCCAGGAATCGCCATTCCCCGTAGGACAGCACGTCCTGCAACAGGAACCCTGCGCGCTGGATAACGGAATCGTCCGAATTCACGCCGGAATAATCACGGGGGGAAGGAATGACGGGGGCCGGATTATACAGGGAAAAATAATCGTTCGTGTTATTCATGGACGAGCCGTCCCCATACACGCTGCGCCCCGTATAGGACACTCCCATGAGCGCTTCATGCGCTACCTGCCCGGTCTTGAACTCCGCCAGGGCGTTGGAATAGAAATTCCAGTTGATATTCTGCGTGTCGCTCCAGGAAGCCTCATACTTGGCCTTCCCGTCCGCGATCATCTGGTCGTAATACTCCTGCGTAGTCATGCCGCCCCCGCGGCCGGGAGAGGAGGAAACGCCCCAGATATTATAATCCACGTCGCTGTAGCCCAAACCGCCGCCGATGCGCACCGTCCAGACCTTTTCCAGCTTGCGTTCAAAATCCAGCATCGCCAGCAGGGATTTGGAATTGAGGCGGCCGCTCGGAGAACCGTACCAGGCGTCGTAAGGTCCCACAAAATGGCCGGCCAGAACGGGAATGCCCATATAGGTGGGCGAATTCTGGTACTGGAAACTGGTCGTCAGCACCGTCTTGGTGCGGGAATCATGCTGCCAGCGGAAAATGGGGGAAACCGTGTACTTCTGGCCGCCGTTGGCGCCCCCGTTCAGCCAGAATGGGCGGTCGTATTCCGCGGCGACCACCGTGCGCAGGGCGAAACCGTTCGTTTCGTCGCCCCGGTAGCGGGTATCGTCAATGGTCATGCGGTACTTCTGGCCGTGGTGGGAAAAACGGGCATAAGCCGTCAGCTCCGTCCTGTCCACAAACTCCGGCGTCTTCAAAACCAGGTTGATGGAGCCGCCCGCCCCGTAGGGTCCCAGCGTGCTGGACTGGCCGCCGGCAATGGAGCCGATGGGCCCCTTGACGATTTCAATATTCTCAACCAGGGACGTATCCATGCCGTACCCCATGCCGCGCGGAAGGGGCATATTGCCTATCTGCACGTCACTGCCTGCAAAACCGCGGATGGTGTACTGGTCCGCCGTGCGGGACATCAGCATATCCCCCCCTGTATTGACGGAGGAATCCATGCGCAGGGCCTCCACCAGGGAATCGGCCCCCTTGGACTCCATCAAATCCCGCGTAATCACGTTTACCGTCTGCGGAACCTCTTCCGTCTTCATGTTCGTGAGCGTGGCCGTGCTCACCGTCTCCGCCCGCAGGGACTTGGAGCGGATGGTCATCACCCGTTCCGGCATCTCCTGAACATCCTCTTCCGCTGCCGGCTTGTCCACGGCGGCATAGGCTGACGGCCCCAGGACAAGAAAACTCCCAATGGCGGCGGCGCGGTGCAATCCGCGCCCGTGGCGGCGATAACGGCGGTTATTCATGGCAGGTAAACGCATGCGGCAAGTATAAAACGGAAAGCCGTTCCGTCCATGCCCGTTTGTTAACAATTTGATAACAGCCGTCTTTTATCCCTGCAAACCCGGGGCGTATCATACACGGAAAAAATCTCCGGAAAACCTACAGCCCCAGAGCCTGCGCCCTGCTCTCGCCGGCTTTTTTCAGCCATTCCGCCAGGGACTTCTTGTCCCCGTCCGCCAAAAACTTCCGCACGTCGCCCAACTGGGACAGGGCCGCGTCCAGCCGTTCCAGAACGGCCGGGGAATTCTCCGTCAGAATCTCCGCCCACATGGATGGTTCCCCCATGGAAACCCGGGTGGTATCGCGGAAACCGCCGGCGGACACCAGTCCCAGCAATTCCACATCACCTCCGTCCAAGGCGCTGTGAACGCATAGTGCGGAAAGAGCGTGCGGAATATGGGAAATGCGAGCCACAGTGGAATCATGAACCGCCGCCTGCATCCTGATGCAGTGGCAGCCTGCGCGCTCCCAAAACCTCTGGAGCAGAAGAAGGACATCCTCATGCACGTGTTCGTCATTCGTCAAAATACAGGTAGCCCCTTGGAACAACTCCGCGGAAGCATGCTCCATGCCCTGCTTCTCAGAACCCGCCATGGGATGGGAACCGATAAACGCCACTCCGGCCCGCGTCAGCGCAGCCCCCACGGACTGGTGCACGCATCCTTTCACGGAACCCACGTCAGTCACAACGGCACCCGGCTTCAAGGCCGGCAGCATGGCGGTCACAATATCCGGCATTACCCCTACGGGAGTAGCCAGAACAACAAGATCCGCCCCCTGCACTACTTCCTCCACCCGGGTGGAAACGGCATGCGCCGCACCGATGGAAAGAGCGTATTCTAGCGGTTCCGGCCTCCTGCCCCACAGGCGCACATGGACATGGGGCATCCGCGCCCTCACCGCCAGCGCCAGGGAGCCCCCCAGCAAGCCGGGCCCCGCAATGGCTACGGAAGAAAAGGAAGGCTGTTTCTTGGAGGCGTCTTTCATGGTCTTGCGGGCGGAAACATCAACGCCCCGGAACACGGAACATGTCCAGGGCGCGGCCGGCATCATTCCGCCGTTGCATCAGGGCACGCGGAACTTCTTGACCTCGTTCGGGAAATTGGTATCCCGCAGGACGGTTCCGGAAGGATAGGGCTTGTTCGTGCTCCTGTTCAAAATCTTGATCTTCTTGGTGCGGTCATACGGACTGACCACCACGGTGGGATCGCCCGTAGGCCAGGCGACGGGAATGGAAGAATTGGCGGCGGGCTCCACAGGTTTGGGCGGGGCGATTCCGGTGACGGGAGGATTGCCCACTGGATTCGGAACCGTGGGACTGGGAACGGCAGGCTGGGAAGAAGCGTTATTATTTCCCCCGCCCAGAAGACGGTTGATGGTTCCTTCCTCGGTCCGGGCCGGATCGGGATTGAAACCGGAATTCTGCGCGGACGACGGATCCAGAGGATTTCCTCCCTGAACTTCGCTCAGCAGGCTGTTACCCTGGCCCCCAAGGGCATTGGGGCCGGACGGATAGACATTCTCCGTAGGATAAATGCCGATGGGCCGTTCATTAATGCGTTCCGTCTCGCAGGAAGGCAAAAGGACTGCGCCTGCGGCAAAAAGCATGCCAATCGTCTGGGAAGTGTTCATATAATCTCTCTTCAGGTTATATATTTCAAAGCCATCCTACGACCCCCCACCTTCTTGTCAACCATAAAGCCCGTTTGCCGAAACACTTCATGACAAGGGAATTCTTGAGCTTCGGGAACAGGTCGTCCCCCTCCCTCCCCACTTATTCCGCTGACTTCCCGGAAAAACCGTCTTTCCGGGAGGAACGCCTTTACGGTCTCCCCGTCCCCTCTTCAAATCATCCAAGGCCCTTTAATTCCCGTTTAAAGCATATCTTACGAAACGCGCTAACCAGTTCTTCCGCCGGAAAGAAGCCGCCGCATTTTCTCTCCAAAGGGAAAAACACCGGCACACCGCCCGGACAACATCCCTGCGGAACATATCGAGGCAAATGGTGCAACGCCGCGCGTCCGTCATAACCGGTTGTCCGGCGCTGTACAGTAAGCTGCCGGAACAGGCCGTGATCCTCCCTCCATCTTCACCGGGACGGAATAAAACTCAGGATGAAAGCATCCGCAATAGATGAAAGAGCTCAAACAGCAATCTTCTCAAAAAACCATAGGCGCACTCCGACGGGAGCCGTTTCCCCGCAATCACTACAACTTCAGAGGATTGTTTTATCCTTCCAAAAACGAAACACTCCACGCTGCGAGTTCACGGAACAATCCCCTCCCCGGCCGGAATTCCCAGCCGCCGCAACGCTCCCGGACAGCATCACGGCGGCACGCTGACAGACGGCGGTTCTCCGCAAGTCATATGAAAAAACGTTCGTAGATGCCTTATAATTTTAGGAAAACGCACTTCCGGCGCCAGGGATGCAATAGACAGATTATCCTTCCCTAGCGGGTACGTTCTGCTACAATCCGCCCCACATGGATGACGTACAGACATCTAAGAAAAAAACACCCTCGAAAAAGGAATGGAGGGGGTTTTATTCCCTGATTCTCATACAAGCCCAAAATGCCTTCAATGAAAAGGCGGCCCAATTCCTGCTGATCCCTCTGGGCGTCTGGCTGGCCGCGAACAACATCGCATACGGCCCGGACTCCTGGGTCAACTCCCTCCAATACATCCTGGGCTGTATCTTTGTACTGCCCTATATCCTGTTCTCCCCCTTTGTGGGATGGCTGGCGGACTGCTTCTGCAAGGCGCGCATCATCCAATTCATGTCCTTCCTGCAAATCCTGGTGCTGGGGGCCATGTTCCTGTGCTTCAGGTATGAAAACATAGAAATGGCTGTTTTCTGGTTCTGCGTCTTTTCCGTTCAGGCAACCATTCTGAGTCCCGCGAAAAAAGGGGTGGTCAAGGACATGGTTGGGTCCCGGCAGCTCGGGTACGCCTCCGGGCTGATGGAAATGAGCCTCATCCTCTCCATGCTGGCCGCCCAGATCGGCATCTTCGTGTGGTTCGACATCCTGCAGGTATCTTCCAATGACGGCTGGGAGGCGGCGGCCTTCCCCACCATGATCCTCACCTTCATTGCCATCCCCGTAGCGATAGCCGCCCTGTTCCTGCCCCGGTATCCTTCCAAGCAGACGCGGAAATTTGAATGGAAACTCTTTTACGAACACTTCGTCCAGCTCAAATACCTGTGGAGCCAGCGTGACTTGCGGCTCAGTGAAATCGGCATCTCCTACTTCTGGTTCCTGGCCGGGGCGCTGATGCTGATCTCCCTGCAAATTGCCCAGGAGCATCCCATCGGCGACGCCGGATTCAGCATGTCCGCCGCCATTCTGATGGCATGGCTCAGCGGCGGTACCGTGGTCGGAGGCGTCATTGCCTCCATCATCTGCCGCAAGAAAATCGAGCTGGGGCTGATCCCGCTGGGCGCCATCGGCTTCACGGTCGGCTGCATCGCCATGTCCTTCTTCCCCCCCGGCTCCCTCGCCAGCAACATCGGCTTTGGCATCACGGGCGCCTTTGCGGCGGCCTACCTGGTGCCCCTGAACGCCCATCTCCAGGACAACTGCGAACCGTCCAACCGGAGCACGGTCATCGCCGCCGGCAACCTCATGGACTGCATCATGGGCCTGGTGGCCGTAGGATTCCAGCTCATGCTGAGGAACATCTTCTCCGTCCAGAACCAATTCTGGGTGCTGGCCATTCTGGGCGTGGTCATCACCATCGTGGCATTCCGCCTCATCCCCCGCGAATTCATCCGCATGATGGGACTCTGGATCATGCGGATCGTGTACCGTTCCCGCATCATCCACCAGGACCGTATTCCGGAAGACGGAGGGGCCATCATCGTCGCCAACCACGTTACCTACGGGGACGCTCTCTTCCTCTCCCTCATCTGTCCGCGCCCCATCCGCTTCATCGTGGCGGAGGAATTCGTGGCCATCCGCTGGCTCGGCTGGATACTGGAACTCTTCAACTGCCTCCCCATCTCCTCCCGGAATCCCCGGGAATCCCTCTCCAAGGCCATCCAGGCCCTCAAGGCCGGGGAAGTCATCTGCATCTTCCCGGAAGGGCAGCTCACCCGCACGGGCACCCTGTGCGCCGCACGGAGGGGGCTGGAAATGCTCGCCAAAAAATCCAGCTGTCCCATCATTCCCATCTATATGGACGAGCTGTGGGGCAGCATCTTCTCCTACTCCGGCAACCGCTTCTTCTCCAAGGCCCCCCTCCACGTCCCCTACCGTTTCACGGCGGCCGTCGGCGAACCCATCGCGCCGGATGCGGTCAATCCGCCGATGGTAATCAACACGCTGCGGGAGCTCTCCTCCACCTGCCTGGAAATCGCAGCCAGTATCGGGAGGGACGCCATTCTGAACCATCTGGAACACATCGGCCACAAACCTCTTGTCACAGCCAAAAACACGCGCCTTACCGGCTACGAGATAGCCGAATGCCTGATGAACGACACCGTGGAAGCCGAAAACCCGGAACTCCGGAAATGGCTGGCCACCCTGCTGGACTGCTCCCGCTCCCAGAGCCGCCTGTGCGACTTCTGGATGAACGCCCAACAGCTTGAACGGGTGAACGCGCTCCAACCCAGGGAGCTCCTCCTCACCAGCGTGGGACACGAAGAAGTCCATGAAACGGTGGCCGCCGTCCTGTGGCCTATCCTCACCGGCACGCCCGTTTACCTGATCGGGGACGGAGACCACAGCATGCCGGAAGGAATCAGGCAGATAGCGGGTTCCGACTTCCTGCGCCGCAGGCTCTACAGCCTGGTTCCGGAAACGCGCACACCCCTGTATGACTTCAGCGGCTCCGGAGACCTCGTCCTGCCCAACATCGGCTGGCGGCCCTGCTTTGCCACGGACCGCGGCATCATCCTGGCCATGTCCATGAAAAGGAGCGTCTTCAAGCTGGATGACGGCACCGTCCAGCTCGGCATGCGCGCCCGGACGCGGGGGCGCCTTCTGCCGGGCTTCTACCTGAACCCGCCTTCCTCCACCGTCATTGCAGGCGCCACCCTGTCCACGCCCTACTCCCTGCCCCCCAACCTGTACCTGGACGAATCAGGCTTCCTAGCGGAACTCCAGTCTTCCAATCATGAATAGCAACTCATCCCATCCCCGCCTCCCCTTCCCGCAATACGTCATGACCCTGGCGCATGCCGCGGCCCTGCGGTCGGAAGACCCGTACCGCAAGGTGGGCGCCGCCGCCCTGGATGCGGACAACCGCGTCATCGGTACCGCCTACAACGGGCTCTACCCCGGATTCAAGGCGGAAGACTCCTTCTGGGCCAGCCGGGACGAACGCCAGAAATACATGCTCCATGCGGAAATCAACCTGTGCAGCCTGTTCCGCCGCGGAGAGGCCAGGGTGGTGGCATGCACCACAATGCCCTGCACCTCCTGCATGCAGGCCCTGTGCGCCCACGGCGTAAAAACCATCTACTACTGCGAGCCCTACGAGAAATCGGAGGCTCCCGCCATCGCCTCTCTCTACGGAGTGGAACTGATCCAGGTCACGGACTATCCGCTCAGCGCGCACTTTCCCCTGGTGGTGGACTGCTGAAGCAGGCGGAAACTGCTAACTCTGCGAGAGGTTGAAACTCCATCCTCCCATGGGCTGGGGCTCCCCTTGAACCGCCGGTCCCAAATGGGGGCCGAACTCCCTGCACGTTCCGGAAACGATGCTGCCGCTGTCGCATTCGGTACCGTCAAAAACAATGGAAACGTCGCTCATGGCGCAATACGTATCACCATCCTCACCGGCCTTGATATCGAGAATCATGGAATTGTGGTCGGGACGGACTGCATACGTATAAACTCCCTTATAGGGGAATTGGTTCCCAATCCGGATAATATTCACATCACTGCCTGTGAATTGAAGGCTGAACAAGGTCATGCTTCCGTTCACCAGGAAAGCCGTGCGTCCGCTCAGGGAAAATTGTCCGTCATCTCCGGAACGGCCGGATCCGCCGCCGCACCCGGCCAGAATTTCTGTCAGAGCTACGGAAAACAAAAAGGGAAACAGAGGAAAAATTCTCATCGGCAAAAACATGGACAATTACAAATATTAAGTCAAGTAAAGCAAGTCATTTTCTCATTTTTCCAACATTTTTTTCATAAAAAAAAAGCCGCCTGTCGAAACAGGCAGCCTTCAACAACAGGCACCGGAATCAGCCGATCCAGTTCCAGGTAATGGGAACCTCAATATCCGGATGCAGGCTGTGTTTGACGGGACAGCTCAACGCGGCCTGTTCCAACATCTTCCTGTCCGGATGATCCACAGGCAGCGGAACGCTGATCACTACTTCCAGCTTTCCAATGCGGCGGGGGTCCGCATTCATGTGTTTGCCCACTTCCACCGTCATCCCTTCCAGCTTGATGCCTTTCCGGGCGGCTACGATGCCCATGATGGTGCTCATGCAGCCGGCAAGGGCCGCACCCACCAAATCCGTGGGGGAAAAGGACTCCCCTTTCCCGTTATTGTCCACAGGAGCGTCTGTGGAAAACTGTGCTCCGGACGGTTCATGCACCATGGAGCAGCGGAGGCCGCCTTCGTACGTTGTAATAGTTTTTACCATGGCCGTATTTTATACAAGGTTTGCGGCCATGCAACACACAAACATTGAATCTGGCGTTTCTTTATGTTACCCGAATTTCCCATGAAAAGCTTTTTCCATGCGGCCATCCTCTCCCTGGGTCTGCTGCCGGGCATCATCTCCACGGGAACGGCACAGGACTTTGGCGCCATGAGCTTCGGCGGCGCCGGAGACTTCGGAACGCCCCAGGCCTCAGGCACGGCCAGAGCCACGGTGGAATCCTACGCTGCGGAACCTTTCGTAGTGGTGACGGAACTGACCCTGCCCGACCACTGGCACGTCTATTACAAAAATCCGGGCTCCGTAGGCATGCCCATGGAAGCCTCCATGAAGGAAACGCCCGGATTCCGCATTGAAGGCCCCTTCTGGCAGGTTCCGGAGCTGGGCAAGGGAATCGTGGACTTCTACGGCTACAGCGGCAACGCGAAAATGGCCTTCCGCATCACGCCGGAAAACAACGCCCCGGAACAGGCCTCATTCACCACCACAATGACCTGGCAAATGTGCGCGGAACAATGTGCTGCGCCGGAAACCAAAAACTTCACCGTCACCCTGAAACGCGGGGAAGGCCGGCCCTCCCCGGAAGCAGGCACCCTGGTCCGGGGACTTGTGGGGCTCTCCACTCCTGCCTGGGCGCAAGGCATGCAATCCCGCATCTCCCAGGAGGGAAAAAACATCGTCCTTCATCTGAAAACGTCCGGGACTCCCCTTCCGGACGCTCCCGTCTACTTCTTCTGCGACCAGGGGGAAATCAACCCGACCGTTCCCCAGACACTCAAAAAACTGGACGACTCCACTTACGAGCTGTCCATGCAGTTCAACGACACTACGGACGGCCTCTACCCTAACAACCTGCCGGAAGCGCACAAGGGCAAGCCGCTCTCAAGCCTTTCCGGCATCCTTCGCATAGGCGATGAAGGCGTCGGCATCACCGCCCCCAATGCCCCCTTCTCTACAACGGGGCAGGAATCCGCCTCAGCGGCTTCACCAGAATCTCCCGTCCCCGCCCCCCCCGTAATGGGCTTGGCGGAAATCATGTTCTTCATGTTCCTCGGCGGCATCATCCTGAACGTCATGCCGTGCGTCTTCCCGGTCATCGGCCTCAAAATCATGAGCTTTGTCCAGCTCGGCGGCGGGGAAAGAAAAAAAGTGCTGGCCCATTCCCTCACCTTCGTACTCGGCATCCTGATCTCCTTCTGGATCATCACTGCCATCCTGATCGCCCTGAAAGCGAACATGTTCGACTGGTCCACCCCCGCCGGACCCGGAATATTCAGCGGCGACTTCTGGCTAGGCCGCGGCGCTGAAGGAATCGTCAACTGGGCATTCTGGTTTGAAAACCCGTGGGTGAACTTCTGCCTGCTGGGGCTGATGCTGGCCCTGGGGCTGAGCATGTTCGGCGTCTTTGAAATAGGCGTCAAGGCCACGACGATGGGCGGCGAGCTCCAGCATAAAAAAGGCTATGCCGGCTCCTTCTGGTCCGGCGCTCTGGCCACCGTCATTTCCACCCCGTGCAGCGCCCCGTTCCTGGGGCAGGCCATCGGCGCCGCCATGCTCCAGCCCCCGCTGGGCATCGTGCTCTGCCTCACCATGATGGGGCTCGGCATGTCCCTGCCCTACATCGTGCTGGGAGCCTTCCCCGTCCTGACCAAATACCTGCCCAAACCCGGAGCATGGATGGAATCCTTCAAGCAGGCCATGTCCTTCCTCATCTTCGGTACCGCCGCATACTTCCTCTGGATTTACATGGCCTTCTTTGATGCGGACAATCACCCGCAGGACATCCTCTTCCTCTTCTTCGGCCTCGTGCTCTTCTCCATGGCCTTCTGGATCTACGGCAGGTGGTGCCCCATCTACCGCAGCCGGAAATCGCGCATTACGGGGGGCATCTTCGCCGTCCTGTTCCTTCTTGCCGGCCTCTTCTACATGCTGCCGCCGGAAAGCTCCGCCTGGTTCGGCCGAGAATCGGATGCGGGAATGGCGGCTCCGGCGGACAAAAAGAACGCCGGCCATGCGGAAGAAAGCGTGTGGACCCCTTGGAGTCCGGAAGCCATGCAGGCTGCCCTGGACCAGGGAAAACCCGTTTACGTGGACTTCACGGCCCGCTGGTGCTCCACCTGCCAGGTAAACAAGGCCTCCTACACGGATGAAGTGCTGGCCGCCTTCAAAAAATACGGCATCGTCATGATGAAGGCGGACAAAACGCGGACGAATCCCGTCATTGACCGGGAACTCAAAAACCTGGGCCGCACGGCGGTTCCCGTAAACGCGCTGTACCTGCCGGGAAAAAAACCGGTCGTCACCAGGGAACTCCTGTCCCCTTCCTACCTGCTTGAATTCCTGGAAACGGAAATGAAACGCTGAAGCGTTCCGTCTCCGGGATATCCTCCCCGGAGATGCAGAAACGCAGAAAAAACGCCCTCTGAAAAAAAGGCTATTCGCCCTTCTTCAGAAGCGGCAGAAGAGCATCCGCCCATACCTGATAGCCTTTCGCCGTCAGATGGACCTTGTCTCTGAACATGCCCTCCCGGAATGTTCCATCCGGATTCAGCAAATCCTTGTTAATGGACAGGATAGTAGTTCTTGGAAGGCTGAGCTTCCGCAGGAGTTCATTGACTTCCTCCTGGCGCTTGCGCAGCGGACCGCGGGGATCGGGACCGTAAGGTGTCACTTCCATCAGGATCAAATGGGTGCCGGGGAACTTCTTCAACAAGCGTAAAGCCACCTCCCGGATGCCTTTCACCGTATCTTCCGGAGCCTGCCTCCCTTTCAACTGGCCTATATTATTCGTCCCGGCCAGCAGAACGCAATAACGGGGCGGCGTCTTCACTGCCAGGTCCGTATCCTCCATCCGCCACAACATGCCTTCCGTCCTGTCCCCGCTTACGCCGAAGTTGACGGCTTTCATCGGCAGAAACAATTTCTTCCAAAACTCCGCCCCCTCCTGCTCCCATCCCTGCGTGATGGAATCCCCCACGAACAACACGCCGCATTCCTTGCCCATCAACTGTTCCCGGACAACCTTGTAGCGCGCCGGAACCCACGGCTGCGTATTCAGCTTGGCAACATCGGGAGGATCGGGAACGGCATACTCCGGAGAAACATTCGCAACAACGGAAGACACGGCCCAAAACAGGCAGGCGGTTAAAAAAACGCGTATATTCATTCTTCATGAAAATACGCTCTCCCATAGAATATACTTTCTTCCCAGGAAGAAAAATCACTTCCCTACCGCCTTGCCGAGAACCTCCAGGGGCTGGCCGGACAACTTCAACTCCCGCACCAGAAAACGGACGACCAGAAGACTTGCCAGAGCATCGTACAAGGCGTCATGCCACCGGCGTCCGGGCAGCAGGGCATCCACGGAAGGGCTCACTCCAAGGGCATCGCACAAGGTGGACAGGGAATAATCCGGCAGTTCGGGAACGCACATCTTCCCCAGAACCAGAGTATCCAGCCAGGGACCGAATCCGTGTCCCGGAAATCGCCGCAGGAACTTCCTCTCCGTGGCCGGATTGTGGCCCGCCACCACGGCGCCGCCCAGCCGGGAGCGGATATCAGGCCACAGCGCATGAAAAGGAGGAGCGTCCGCCAGCATCTCCGTGGTGATGCCGTGCACCTGTGAAGCCGACCACAGGACCGGCCTGTCCGTGGCAATATAGGAAGTCCACAACTCCGGCTCCGCCTCCAGGGAGGAACACGCGACAATGCCGATCTGCACGGGCTGGTCCGTATCCCCGCGGGCAGCCCCGGCGGACTCAAAATCAATGGCGGCAAAACGCAGGCTGCCGATGATGTCCCCGGCATGCGGCATATCAGAACAACTCCAACTGTGCGTACTCCCCGGCAGGCATATCGTCGTCCATGTCGGTATTCTTGGCCCTGGGTTCCGCCAGGCGTGAACGCTCCTTCTTCCGGGGCCGCGTGGAATTCATCTCCAAATGGGACAAAATGGCCTTGGCCCGGTCCACAATCACGGCGGGCATTCCCGCCAGACGTGCCACCTGAATGCCGTAGGACTTGTCCGCCGCACCCTGCACGATCTTGCGCAGGAAGACGATCTCCTCCTTCCATTCGCGGACGGCCACGTTGTAATTCTGCACACCCGTCCGGGAACGCGCCAGATCCGTCAGCTCATGGTAATGCGTGGCGAACAGCGTGCGGGACTTCAGTTCGTCATGCAGGAACTCCGCCACGGCCCACGCGATGGAAAGACCGTCAAAGGTGGCCGTGCCGCGCCCGATCTCATCCAAAATAATCAGGGAACGTTCCGTAGCGTTATTCAAAATCAGGGAAGTCTCGCTCATCTCCACCATGAAGGTGGACTGGCCGCGCGCCAGATCATCGCTAGCGCCCACGCGGCAGAAAATGCGGTCCACCAGCCCCACATGGGCGGCTTCCGCCGGAACGTAGGAACCTATCTGCGCCATCAGCGTAATCAGCGCCACCTGCCGGATATAGGTGCTCTTGCCCGCCATGTTAGGGCCGGTCAGCAGAATCAGCCGGTTCTCCTCCGGTTCCAGGAAGGAATCGTTCGGAACGAACACATCGCCGGACAGGCTCTGTTCAATTACGGGATGGCGGCCGTTCACAATGTGCAGCGTCATGGAATCGTCCAGCACGGGGCGGCAATACTGGTACTGCTGCGCAATCTCCGCCAGCCCCAGCAAAACGTCCAGGTCCGCCATGGCATCCGCGGTAATCTGGATGCCGTCAATATGATGGCCTACCTCCTCCCGGAGAAGAAGGAACTGTTCATACTCCACCTGCCGGGAACGTTCGTCCGCCCCCAGAATGGTATTCTCCATCTGCTTGAGCTCCGGCGTGACGAAGCGCTCCGCATTTACCAGCGTCTGCTTGCGCTGGTAATCGGGAGGGACCTTGTCGTAATGGGACTTCGTCACCTCGATGTAATAGCCAAAAACATTGTTAAAACGGATCTTCAGGGAATCAATGCCCGTGCGCTTGCGCTCCTTCTCCTGAAGCTGGGCCAGCCATGCCTTGCCGTCGCGGGAGGCTAGGCGCAGCTCATCCAGCCCGGCGTGATAACCCTCCCGGATAATGCCGCCCTCCTTGATCGTTACGGGCGGTTCGTCCACCAGCGCGCGCTGGAGAAGGTCCACCAGCTCATCAAAGCGCCCCATGCGGGAACGGATGCTCTCCAGCATCTCTCCGCCGCCGGGCAGGGACTCCAAATCATCCCTCAACGCGGGAATCCGGCCCAGGGAACTGGCCAGGGCCTGCAAATCGCGGGCATTCCCGGCTCCCTGGGAAATGCGCCCCGTCAAACGCTCCATGTCGCGGACATTCTTCAGGCTGTCCCGGAGCTTGCTCATCAAAAAAGGCTCCTGCAAAAGCGCCGCAATCATGTCCTGGCGCGCCTGCAGCCTCCCCAGATCGCAGAGGGGGTGCAGCAGCCAGTCCCGGAGCTTGCGCGCGCCCATCGGCGTGCTGGTCCGGTCCAGAGTCCCCAGCAGGGACAGCTTCACGCCTCCGCGGGAATCCACCAGGTCCAGGTTCCTCTGGCTGGCCTGGTCGATCAGGACGGCATTCTCCGTAGCGCGCACGGAAATGCGGCGCAAATGTTCCGTCGGCCTCCGGAGCTGGTAGCTCAAATAATGCAGAACCGCGCCGGACGCCCCGAGCGCCGCCGTCATCTCCCCGCAGCCGAAGCCGTCCAGGGAATGCACCCGAAAATGGTTCAGCAGGCTGGGAATGGCCGTGGAGGGAAGAAAAGTGTACCCGTCGTAATACAGGGTGGGATGGGTGCCGGGAAAGCTCTCCTTCTGCTCGTCGCTGATCAGGAGCTCGGAAGGATTAATGCGGGACAACTCGTCCAGCAGCAGGTCCATGTGCTCGAACTGGGCTACGGAAAACTCCCCCGTGGTATGGTCCACGCATGCCAGGCCGAGCTGCTTCCTGTCCTTATACAGAGCCACGATGTAATTGTGGCGGGAGGAATCCAGCAAATTCATATCCGCCAGAGTCCCTGCGGAAATGACACGGGTCAGTTCCCGTTCCACCAGCTTTCCGGGCTGGGGAAGCGTGGTCTGCTCCGCAATGGCGACGCGCCGTCCTTCCTTCACCAGCCGCCCGATGTAGCCTTCCGCGCTGTGATGGGGAACGCCGCACATCGGAATGCCGTGGCGCTTGGTCAATGTCAGCCCCAGAAGGGAGGACGCATCCTTGGCGTCTTCAAAAAACATCTCGTAAAAATCCCCCATGCGGAAGAACAGCAAGACGTCTTCAGGCAGCCCGTTCTTCATGCGAAGATACTGCTCCATCATCGGGGTTGTGCTGGGTCCGGCCTTACTCATAAATAACGCTGAAAGACTAATCCGATTCCACGTTCAACGCAAGGTTGGAATCTTGTTAGAAGCACTCCGTCCATCCCCGGAGGACAAAAAAAGCCGTGCCGCGGAACAATCGGCGGCACGGCGGAAAAACCTGCTTGCGGAATGGTCAGTATTCTACAACGGGGGCGTCTTTCCACAGGGTGTCCATCCCGTAGAACTCGCGCGTTTCCTGCCCCATGATGTGGACCATCACGTCAATGTAGTCCACGACGGACCACAGGGCCACGGGCGTATCTTCCACGTAGGTGGGGACGGTTCCCGTCTTTTCCCTCACGGCTTCCTCCAGGTCCCGGATCACGGCGCGCAGATGGGGAACGGACAACCCCGTACACACCACCATGAAATCCGTCAGGGAGGACATGCCGCGCAGATCGTACACCCGCACATTCTCCGCCTTAGCGTCATCCGCGGCGCGGGCGCACATCTTGGCCAACTCCATAGCATCAATGGATACCATATTCGCTTGTTTCTATTCGGTTAATTTTTATCTTCGCGGTCACTGCCGTAATCCTCCACCGGATTATAGGAGAAGGGGTCCTGTTCCTTGTCCGGAGCTTTGTCTTCCCCGTCCCTGTTTTCCGCAGTCTTATCCTTCCGGTCTTCTTCGGAATTCTTTTTGTCCGCCGCGCCGGACTCCTCCTTCTTTTCTTCTTCTTCCACATCGGAAGGCATGGGAGGCGGCGTTACCTTTTCCGGGGGGTTCTTCATCACCCCGTACTCCAGAATATCCACGACCTGCGAGCCTTCCAGCGTTTCAAACTCAAGAAGGGCTTCCGTCAGAATATCCAGCTTGTCGCGGTTTTCCGTCAGAATGGTCATGGCCCGCTCATAGGCGGTGTCCACCAAAAGGCGGACTTCCGCGTCAATAAGCTCGGCCGTGGACTCGGAATAATTGCGGGAACGCGTGCCCAGATCGCGGGCAATGTAAACTTCTCCCTGGTGTTCGCCGTATTCGATCAGCCCCAGTTTTTCACTCATGCCGAATTCGCACACCATGCGGCGCGCCAGATTGGTGGCGCTCTTGATATCGCCGGTGGCGCCGCTGGTCACGTCCCCGAACACGATTTGTTCCGAACAGCGGCCGCCCATGGCTACGACGAGCTGGTCGAGCATTTCGGAACGGAGCTGGTGCATCTTGTCGTCCGCAGGCAGCCACATGGTCATGCCCAGGGCGCCCCCGCGGGGAACGATGGTCACGCGGTGCAGAGGTTCGCTGTGCGGCGTTTTCAGCAGGCAGATGGCATGCCCCGCCTCGTGCACGGCGGTGATGCGGCGCCCGCGTTCGTTGATTGCCAGGCTGCGGCGTTCACGGCCCCAGTTAACCTTGTCGCGGGCTTCTTCAAGCTCCGCTTCCGTGATTTCCTTTACTCCCTTGCGGGCGGCCAGCAGGGCGGCCTCATTGATCAGATTGGCAAGCTGGGCGCCGGAAAAACCGGCCGTACCGCGTGCGATGCGCTTGAAGCTGACATCGGGCGCCATCTTCACTTTCTTGGCGTGCACCTGCAGGATCTGTTCGCGGCCGCGGACATCCGGAAGATTCACCACCACCTGGCGGTCAAAACGTCCGGGCCGCAGCAGAGCCGGGTCCAGAATGTCCGCGCGGTTGGTGGCCGCAATCACAATCACGTTGGCATTATTCTCAAAACCGTCCATTTCCACCAGCAGGGCATTCAGAGTCTGTTCCCTTTCGTCATTGCCACCGCCCATGCCGTAGCCTCTCTGGCGGCCCACGGCGTCAATTTCATCGATGAAAATCAGGCTGGGGGCCGTTCTCTTGGCCTGTTCGAACATGTCCCTGACGCGGCTGGCGCCCACGCCCACGAACATTTCCACAAAATCGGAACCGCTGATGGAATAAAACGAAGCGTTGGACTCACCGGCAATGGCGCGGGCCAGAAGCGTCTTACCCGTACCTGGGGAACCCACCATCAGCACGCCGCGCGGAATGGTCGCTCCCAGTTCGCGGAACTTCTCCGGATTGCGCAGGAACTCGACAAGCTCCCACACTTCCTCCTTGGCCTCGCTGATGCCGGCCACGTCCTTGAACGTCACCTTGTTCTTCTCCGGGGAAATGAGGCGCGCCCGGCTCTTGCCGAAGCTCATGGCGCCTCTCGCTCCGCCGCTCTGGGCGCGGAACATGAAGAACAGAATCACCAGAATCAGCACGATGGGCAGCAGATTCAGCAGAATGCCGCCCCAGGAACCGGATTCCCGCTTGAACTTCGTATCGGGCCCCAGCAGCTCCTTGATCCGGTCGCCCTGAAATTCCAGCGTAAAGGGAACCTCCACGCGTTCAAACCTTTGCTTGTCCACGGCGGCGTCCCCCGTTGCTGCGGGCCAGATGCGGGTCACAAGCTGCCCGGACAGGACATTCTCATTCCCGGTATCCGCAAGCACCGGAGCGTCATTGCCCCCCGCAATACGGCCTTCCAGGGCCATCCGGTTGAATTCGTTTACGGAAAGCTTCTGCGCGTCCTTGGGAATGTTGTCAACCCAGCTGCCTTCCACAATCCGGTAGCCGGAAAGTTCGTTCAGCAGAGGCTTGTCGCGGTCCGGCAGGGACGCGGAATAGGACAACACAAAAGGCTTCATTTCCACCTTCGGCTGAAGGTCTTTCTTGTACACCAGGGCGTGAATCACCCCTTCCGAGCCGTTTTCGCTCAGCACCACTTCCACGGGAGCTTTCGGATCGTTCAGGACCACCCGGCCGGCCTTGTACTGGGCCTCAAAAGACTCCAGGCTTTCCTTCTTGGGTCCCAGTCCAAAGGATTCAGGGGTGAAAAAACCAAAGGCAAGCACGCCCACAATAAGGAGAACCATCACCCACACGCCCCAGTTGGGGGATTCGGGCTTTCCGGAGCCTGGAAACTTGGGAGGACGAGGAGGATTGGGAGGCATTCGGTCAGACATGAGGCGATCAACACACAGAAGTTAATGAATCGGGCGGCATGATACGCCAGACATTGTAAAATAAAACTTTTTTCCGAGACATGCCGCTCAGCAGATGCAAGATGTGACCACTCCCTGCGGCAATGGGGAAATAGACAACCGCGGCGTCAATCCCGTTTCCTTTTTCTGCGTCGTCCTTCGTGATTTGCCGTCTCTCCATTCAGACGCTGGCGCAGCCTCTGTTTCCATTGCGGGATTTTTTCCTCAACCCGGGCGCCTCCGGCTTCCCGAACCTTCCCCCAATGGGACTGTTCCTCCAGAGCCTTCTGCCTTTCCCTCCGTCTCTGCTCCTGGATTTCCTCCAATTTCCGGGCTCTCCGGATTTCCACGCGCTTGCTCACCTCTCCCTGGGCGGATGTCACCCGCCACGGTCCGATGCGGAAAGGATACGTAATCGGCGCGCAAATCAGGTCGGCGTCCAGAAACCGCATGGAGGTAACCAGCATATTCTTGACGTTGGCCAGCACGCCTCCGTCAGACCAGACGCCGCCCATGCCCATTTCCAGCAGAAAGGCCAGGTGAAGCGTTTTCGCCCCCGACGCCAGAACGGCGAACTCCTTCAGGGAAATCCCCTCCGCCGGGTCTTCCTCCGGAGCGGCCACGGACGCGGCCCGGAGCAGGAACATGGTATCCCTCACCTTGCGGCTCAGGGCGCAAACCAGCTCGCCTACCTTGGGCCGGGCGTCAAAACGGTAATCCTTCACCTCAATCAGCCACAAATCCCGCCGTTCCGGATGATAGAGCAAAAAATCCATCTCCTTGCAGCCGCCGCAGAAATTCTGCGCCTGGCGTGCATAATAGCCGGAACATTCAATGCGGCACACGACGTAGCCCTCATCGATCCAGAAACGGTGGACTCCCTCCACGTAATGGGCTTCTGACGGCTTATGACTCATAGCTCAGCTTCAAATACCTGTCCGCCTGTTCGATTTCCGCTTCAAGCGACTCAATAGGCCCCACATCCTCCAGGGAATCTCCGCACGTCACCCGGACGCCGGAACGGTCCCCCCTGGGCACGATCATGCCGAAAAACTTCCTGTGCACCATGGCATTCCGCGGCTCGGAAAGCTGAATCATCAGTTCCCGGAGCAGGAACAGGCTGTGGGAGGAAAGAATCACCTGCACGCCCGTCTTCGCAAGCCCCGTCAGGGTCTTCACCAGCACGGGCAGATGGGAGGCGTTCAAATTCATCTCCGGTTCGTCCCAGAACAGGACGGACCCTCTCTTCACGGAACCGTTTCTGATCAGGTAGCTCAGCGTTCCCAGCCTTTTGAACCCCTCGGCCACCAGGCTCATCTCAATGGGATGAAGCCCCGGCCTTTGCAGGAAAAACCGGCCGTCCCTCTTCACTACCTCGCCTCCGATGATCTTTTCCAGCCGGGCCACCACGCGCCCCGCATCCGTGCTGATGGAAACGGAACCGGCATCCACATCCAGATACCGGCAAAGGTCCCAGCTCCCCCCGTCCAGAAACTCGGGGAATCTGCTCCCCACCTGGACAAAGCTCGGATAAATGGTCAGCACCTCCCGCGCCGCCAGAAACACGACGGGAACATTCAGAAACCGCTTGGGCATTTCCTGAATGTGCAGCCCTTCCTCCTCCTGCCCCGCCCGGAAATCGAAGACAAGATTGCCCATCCCCTCCGGCACGCCCTCTCCTTCCATCCCGGCTTCCACATGGGCATGCGCGTTCCCGCGGTTCTGGGCGGTCAGCCCGGCCAGCCCGCGGGCGGCAAACACCCGCATCAGGTCCTTCCTGAGCCGCTGTTCCTCCGCCCATTTTTCCGGCAGGGACTTCTTGCCGCCATCTGCGCTCCATCTGGCGACGGTATAGCACAGCTTCAGCAAATGGCTCTTGCCTGAATCATTGCCGCCTACCACTACATTAATACCTGGCACGAACTCAAAATGTTCGCTGCCGGGAAACACCGTCACGCCGCGCACCAGTAGGTCATGTATCATACCGTTTTCAATTTAGCACAGAAGAGCATGCCGTAAATCACAAATGCCGCCAGCCTCCGCCACGGCGGAAGCGTTCCCGGCAGCCCGCAGGCCACGGAAAAAGGACGTTCCGGAAACATCTGTCCCGACCGCCGTAAACTCCGTCATGAAGCCTTGCCGCCTTCCATCCGGGACATGCTCCCTGCATTGCGGAAATTCTGAAAACAGGAAAGTACAAGGAACCGCCCGGTTCATGGCATCCCTGCCGCCATTCATTCCCGCCCGCGTTTTTCCCCTCATCAGGCGGCATATACCCGGAAGGCGGCGCGGCGCACTTTTGGCTTTCCATTGTCCGGCCCGTCATTAAAGTAGGCGCTATGAGCGCACAGTGGACCACCGCCAGGGAATATACGGACATCAAGTATGAAACCACGGACGACGGCAGCATCGCAAAAATAACGATCAACCGCCCCCAGGTCCGGAATGCCTTCCGCCCCCAGACCGTCCATGAAATGCTCAACGCCCTCAACGCGGCGCATGAAGACCCCAAGGTGGGCGTGGTCATCCTCACCGGGGAAGGCCCGGACGCCTTCTGTTCCGGCGGCGACCAGAAAGTGCGCGGAAATGCGGGCTACATCGGCGAAGACGGCGTACCGCGCCTGAACATTCTGGACGTGCAGCGCACCATCCGCACCATGCCCAAGCCTGTCGTCGCCATGGTGGCCGGCTATGCCATCGGCGGAGGGCATGTCCTCCACGTCGTCTGCGACCTGACCATTGCGGCGGACAACGCCAAATTCGGACAAACCGGCCCCAAGGTGGGCTCCTTCGACGGGGGGCTGGGCTCCTCCTACCTGGCCCGCATCGTAGGCCAGAAAAAAGCCCGTGAAATCTGGTACCTATGCCGCCAGTACAACGCGCAGCAGGCTCTGGACATGGGCCTCGTAAATACGGTCGTGCCCCTGGACAAGCTGGAAGAGGAAACGCTCTCCTGGTGCCGGGAAATGCTCCGCCACAGCCCGCTGGCCCTGCGCTGCCTGAAAGCGTCCCTCAACGCGGACTGTGACGGCCAGATGGGCCTGCTGGACCTGGCCGGAAACGCCACCCTGCTCTACTACATGAGCGAGGAAGCCAAGGAAGGCAAAAACGCCTTCGTGGAAAAGCGCGAACCGGACTTTTCCAAATTCCCCAGGCTTCCGTAACCCCGCCGCCGCCCCATGTCCGCCTCATCCGACAACGAAGATACGGAACGGAACGACTCCGCCGACACCAAAAACCTGCGCGACCTGCCGGAACACGAAAACATCGTGGAACACTTCTACGATCCGGACGACCAGGCCGTGCCGGAAAAGCCCGTGCGGGAAAAAACGCCCTTCTCCCTGGTCGGCAACATCATCTTCCTGCTCACCATCGCCATTCTGGCCGGCATCTCCTGGCTGGTTTACAACTCCTGGCAACCCCAGGAAACGAGCTCCCTGCCGGGCTTCCGCCAAAAGGACAACGCCCCGGACATTCCCAAAATAGTAAAGCAGGCCGTGGCGAGGGACGCTTCCGTCTCCTTCTCGGAGGAAGACATCAACCGCTACCTGGCCTCCTCCCTCCAGCCCAAGCAGCACGGGGCCCTGGCCATCTTCGCCACCAATCCCGCCGTAGGCGTGCGCCTGCATGGCGGGAAGGAAAAGCCTGACGGCTCCATCGGGGAAGGCTACATGGAAATCATCATTGAACGCTATACGGGTGTGGACTCCCGCCAGACCATTTCCCTGTTCCTGACTCCCTTCCAGTCCATGGACCCGCACAACTACATGGCCGTTCAGACCCGCTTTGAATTCTACAATGACAAAACCCTGCCGGGCGGCATCCACGTGGGGGGAACCATCGGCGCCCTGTCCGTGCCCCAGGGTTACATGATCTTCCTGCTGCCCGCCTTTGAAAACCTGCTGCAAGCATGCTTCCCCCTCATCCACATGGTGGAAGAAAGCGGCATGGGCCTCCACATCAGCGATGGCAGATTAAACCTGACCCCTCCGCAAAAGCGTACCTTGTAGAACATACATAAGCCATGGCGATTCATGATTGATTCTTGAGCCCCTATCCATAATCTGAAACACTTCCGAAGTGGACAGCACGCCCCAATGCCATATTGTTGCAGGCCCTAACGGTGCAGGCAAAACAACTTTTGCCTTGGACTATTTGATGCATGAAACGAACTGCCGCTCCTTCATCAATGCGGACATGATCGCACAGGGGCTTTCTCCTCTAAAGCCGGAAGCCGTTCAAGTCAAAGCAGGCAAACTATTCCTGGAAGAATTGGAACGTCACCTGAAACAGAGAGAAAGTTTTTGCTTTGAAACAACACTTTCCGGTTCCTCCTATTTTCAAAAAATCAAACAATGGAAGAAGGACGGCTGGTGTATAGTCCTTCATTATCTGTGGATACCCAATGCCCAATTTTCCGCCCTGCGCGTGCAGGAAAGGGTGGCCCAGGGGGGACATGGCATTCCTCAGGAATCCATTTTGCGCCGCTATAATAAAAGCCTGTGCAATTTATTCCGGTACCTCGCCATTTGTGACGAGACCATGTGTTACGACAACTCGGATCTGAATCATCCCCTGATTTTTACCATGGCGGCGGGAAAGGTTGAAGTGGTGAATAAAAAACTGTACAAGAGCATCCAGCAGGCAGTACGCCCATGAACAATCATCCACACCTGTCCGAAACAGCAAAACGCGGTTTGCGCGCACTCCATCGAGCCGTGAGGGAAGAAATGGAGAAAAAAAGCAGGCTGGGCCAATACGTCATCGTCTTCCGCAACGGAAAAACGGTAAGGATGCTGGCATCGGAAGCACTTAAAACGGCTTCCCCTGAAAAAACATCGGGGGCAAAAGCCAAGTAATGCATAGGAAAAGACTTTTTCTATAAAAGAGTTGATCCTGCACGGGGGTACGATGAATTCCCTTTTTAATATTCCTTGTGAATGCGCACAGGAAATCTACTCTTCCAAATCCCGGACCATGAGAGTCATATATTCCTCCGGCCATGAACGGATGATCTGGCCTGCGTCATTGAACACCGCCACCAGGCGAATGGAATCCCGGCCGTCGGAAAGGACCATGACCGTCTCGTCATTTTCAAAATCGTAGCGCGGCTTGCCCAACTTGAACGCCGGATTCCTGCGGTCCGTCTTCAGCCACGCCCGCGCCTGTGCCATCGTCAAACCGCGCAGGAAACGTTCGCTCCTGAACACCCGCCGCGCCGCATTCATGGCCGCGGGAGTGGCCGCCACCATTCCATCCCGGAACGGCTTGGTTTCCCACATGCGGTCAATGTCGCGGTCCAGCGCCCCACCCATGCCGCCGGAAAGAAGGAACACGGCCAGCGGCCAGACCAGCAGGGCTGTCGTCACATAAATGGTCAGCCGTTTCCGGCTTTTGGACAGTGCGGCGATGCTCTGGGCGATCCTGCCCCACTTTTCCACCAGCTCCTCGTCCGCACGGCCGAACAGAAAATTCACCTTCCTGTACCTGATGCCCTTCCTCAATTCCGCAACCGTCTTCCCCTTCTCCGGGGCCAAATCTTCCAGAGTGGGGCCTCCTTCCACAAAGTGGCGGAACACCTTCGGCCACAGCACGGGAATGACGGCAAAACGAATGGCGAGAAGCACAAGGCTCCCCACCAGGCACGCCAGGGCCAGGTAGTCAAACCTGCTGCTGAAAAAATAATCCGGATTCCACATCCAGATAAAAGGGGCGGCCAGATAAATGCCCAGGGAAAACAGGCACCAGGACCACACAATCGCGGAAAAACGCCTCACGGCCACAATCAGCCCCAGCAGGAACAACACCCCGGCCACGGCCAGTCCCCACGGAAACACGCCATAAATGGCCTCCGGGAAAGCCAGGATCATCAACGCCATGCCCACAGGCTGCCGAACTTTTTGCATGTCTGTACCGTAGCACAAGCCGGGAAGGGCATCAAGAGAGTAAGACGCCGCAGTCACACAGCCTCCCTTCCTGCGGCGCACCGCCTACTTCAACCACCCGTATTCCATGATCAGAGCCGCTTCCACTTCCGCATTTTTCGCAGTTTCGGAATCCAGGTTCTCATACATCGTCTTGATATCCTTCCGCTGGTCCAGATACTCCTTGCCGGAAAAAGCCATCTGGGATTTCTTGAACTCAATTTCCTTCAGAATCACCCGCTTCCAGACCTCGAACCTTCTCCGGCTCTCCATCAGGGCCGCCACCTTGATGCGCCTCTGCTGCAAATCCATCAGAACCTTCTTCTGCATCAAGTCATGATTCTCCTTGGCCGTTTTATACTGGAACCACGAGGTCAGCCGGGTATCCAGCTCTTCCCGCAGGCTCATGTTCACCTGCATGTCCCCTCCTCCGGCAAAAAAGCCCTGATACGTGCCGCCCGTACTGGAAAACAGGGTGGGGCTGTAAAAATTGATATCCACGGACGGGAAAAACTTCATTTTGGCATTCAGCACCTGCAACCTGGAAGCTTCCAGCTCCATGGCGACCATGGTCACCACCAGCAGGTCCAGATGGCGCGCGGCGGACTTGTACTTCCCCCAATCCAGCCTGGGCATCGTTTCGGGCTTGACGAGCCACCGGGCCTCCATGTTCCCCATAAGCGTGGCGAACCCCTCGGAAATATCGTCCAGGCTTTTCTCCAGTTCCTGTTCCGCTATCTTCTTCTGAACCCCGTCATCGTCATAGGGCAGCGAATTCAGCCGGTTCCTGTAGCTGATACGCGCATTTTGATAGGAAATCACCTGGCGGTACAGCCGGGACACCAGCTCCCTTTTTTTCATTTCCAGCGTCTTTTGGGCCGTATAAACGGCGGATTTGGCGGAATAATAGTCAAAGGGTATCTGGGTCAGGGAGGGCATATTGAACAGGATGTTGGTATTATATTCTACATCCTGCGCCGTTACCCGGCTCAGTTCGCTCAGTTCCTTCGTCAGCATCCAGTCCAGGTTCACACCCGGGATGATCTGGGTGAATACATTGACGACCGCACGCTCCGTCGTCCTGAGGGACTGTTCCGAACGCTTCAAATCCAAATTCCCCTCCATCATGCAGGCCATCGCCTGGTCCCATGAAATTTCCTTCCTGGGCAGCCGGTTCCAATCCGGAATAGCGGCCATCCGGTTCATCAACTCCCCCGCCTTCCTTTCCATATGTTTGTCCACGGAACAGGAAGTCCAGGCGGCTGCGCAAATGCAGGAACACAAGACGGCCTTCAACCAGGCCGCTCCGAATGGCCTCCTGAAAAGGCTGAAAACCGGGGAGAAAAAAAGCATGAGGGTGTTCGTTTCATAACTTCTGCCCCTGAAAAGTCAAGCACCAACACGGCAGGTCCGGGAAAGGAATGAAAGTGAAAAAAGAAAAGAAAGGGCCTGCGACAACTCCAGTTCCGGCTTTTCCCTCCAGACCTTTTCCCGGGACTTTTATTTTCCCGATTTCCTTCCTTGACAAACCATATGAAATACCACAGTCTGCGCAATAAACATTATCCAGTTAGTTGTTATGCGCCCTCTTTTTCAAACCATCTCCATGGCTTGCTGTTCCCTTGGTCTCCTTTCTCTTACCCAATGCGGCGGAAGCAGCAGCAACGGCATCGCCCCCACGACGCTTAACGGTACCACGGTATCCATCAGCCTGGGCATAACGGCTTCATCCTTCCCGAACATCTTTGAGTTAATCACCGACAACAGCGGCCAATCCCAACTTACCACCAGAGGAAGTCAAATCGCCACATGGAATGGTGCCCCCACCGTGGTCTATTACAAGACGGGCGACAATACCGCGCACCTGAACCTGCGCTGGATCCAGGGAACAAACAACACTACCGCGTATTCCCTGGATATACCTTCTCTCGAATTTGACCAGTCCACGCATGCCGTAGCAGGAGGAGAAGGAGCCACGATCTCATCCCAGCCTGCAGGGCAGGAGATGCAAACTCTCAACAACGTCACGGCGGACGTCACCATTTTCTATAACAACTGATCCTCCCCTTCCTCAATATAATCCACGACATTTCTCATCCATATGAACACTCGTTTTTGCCTCCTGACTTCCTTGTTGCTCCCTTCCGTATTATGCACCTCAGTGCTTACAGGCTGCGGCGGTTCCAGCAAAACCGAAGAAATCTATCTTCCTGTGGGCACCGCCCGCAACGTAACCGTCACCCTGGAAGACGGAAGCTCATATGTTTTTGGCTTTAATGTGATTTCCGCACAGAATGCCTACGTTTATTCCGGAGAAAGCGCAAGCCCGAGCAGTGCATCCATGCACGTCAGGGGCTATGTTCCCGCGGACGATACCGCAAGCGAAATATCCTTTTACTGGTATACCAACCGGGATGGCGAAGAAGCTTTCCCCTGCTACATGGTCATGACCAACGTCCAAAACGTCACCAAGGGGACCGGAAGCGCCACATGCGCCGTATCCGATCCCTACTTTGCCGACCCTGCCGTTACGGACCGCCCCGGAACACTTACGAGATTCAATTTACCGAATTAACAGCTCACCTTCCTGTTTCTTTCCAAAAAGCCCGCGGGGATACCTCTGCGGGCTTTTTCGTGGCGGAAAAGCCTGCTTTAAAGACAAGGAAGAACATTCCCCTTCATAACTGCCGTCTTTAATTCCGTACTGCGCGGTCTATCCGGATAATCCGGACCGGGTCATTGAGAAACGGATATTCAAACATCCACAGCATGGCTGAAAAAGGGCAAAGCTTCAAGACTGGTCACCCGCTCCATTCCATTTTCCGGTAAGAAACAGAGCCTGCATCCCGTTGCCCGGACAACGGAATTCACCCCTGTCCCGCCTATTTCAGCACCTTTCCGATAGGGCGATAGGCGGAGAAAACGACCGGAATGGAGGAAAACAGCACGCATCCTAAAAGGGAAATGCCCAAGAGCCACAAATCCTGCCGTATATCGGCATACGTCAGAACGGTATCGCCCAATTTGAAAAACTCTCCCAGCACGATCTTCTGTGTCTTCATGAAAGCCCATACGGCTCCGGCAAAGGAAATGCCGATCAGGAAAATATTCTCGACAATGAATGTGAGGATCAGAAGAAGCGGTCGCACCCCGAAACTTTTCATCAGGGTATAAACATATTCGTTCTGGCGGAATTCCATGGAAGCCAGGGCAGTCAGAAGAATCCCCACAATAACCGCAATGCCGATGGAAAAACCCATCCGGCATTCCATCTGGTTGCTCATCAGAACTTCCAATCTTTTCAGGAGTCCCACGTGAGTCTGCACTATCGTCATGCTCCCGTCATAGCGTACAATATTATTCAGCGTCTCTTCAATGCTCTGGATATTGGCCGCGGTCATCTCATGCACCCGGATGACATAACGGTAATTGCTCATGAGGGAATCCAATTCAAAATTGAAAGCGCCCTCCGGGGCAAGAACAACTCCCGAAGGATACAGTTTCCCCAGCAGATGGTTTTCCGGCAACGGGGAGGCATTCAGGGAAAAATCAAAATCCCCGATGGATACCGCGCATGGTCCCGGATGCAGGGGACTCCTGCCGGGATTAAACAGGAGGACAATAGAATGTTCCTCCAACTCCAGATCGGCAAGAAAAGCGCAGGACTCCATGTTGTATTCCAGAATGGGGAAAACGGCCTTCCCCACCCGGGCAAACCCCGCTGGAGAATCCTTCAGAGCCAGAACATCGCAGTCGTGCAGGAGAGGCAGTTCATGCTGAAGCAGATTTCTTTTGGAGGCCTCCCCCTCACGCACGGTATCAAAAACCGTAATCAGGTCCGCACCGTTCTTTCTGATCTCATCATGCAGCATCTTGGAGGAAAGAACGTAATTCGCAAGAAAGGAAAGGGCACACAGGGAAAGAAAAAACGCGACTAGCACGCGGGAAAGAGGGCTGGCCGGCCTTTCCTTCCAACGGTGAAGCGTATCCTTAAAGAGATACAGGCTGATTAAAATCAATGATTTCATGAGTCAGATCAAAAAGGCGGGAATCATGCGTACTCAGAATGCAAATCTTGTCGGCAGGATACTCCCTGATCAATTTCTTGATGATCTCCGTGTTGCCGTCATCCAGTCCGGAAGTAGGTTCGTCCAGCAGCAGAATATCAGAATCCTTCATCAGCGTACGGGCCAGCGCGGCGCGCTGGGCCTGGCCTCCGGACAGGCTTCCGGCCTTCTTGTGGCGCAGGGACTCCAGCCCCAGCCTCTCCACCAGGTCATCTGCCCTGCGCTTCCACTGTTTTCTGGGCAGCATGGCCATTTCCGCACATAACTGAAGATTTCTCTCCACCGTTGCCAGGGGCAGCAGGTTGATGCCCTGGAACATGTAGCTCACCTCCTTGCGACGGTAAAGAGCATCCGTCAGGGACCCGCGGCGCGGGGTGAGCACCCTCCCCCGCTGGGGCCGCAGATAACCGGCCAGAATTTTCAGCAGCGTAGTCTTGCCGCATCCGGAATATCCCTTTAAAATGGTAATTCCAGAAGAAAAAACCCTGTTGTAATTCTCAAAAATCCATTGCTTGTTCGAATAGCTGAACCAGACGGATTCACATTCCAATTTCATTTTTTCCGAACAATCAATTCCGTTTCTCCACTCACGACCAGCTCCAGATCGGGATGCATCTTTTCCAGAAGTTCCTGCCAGGAGGAGCATTTTCTCCCCTCCGGACTGGAGGCCAGACGGATCTTATTAAGGCGGATTACTTCTCCGGGGGGGGAATAATAAAGCCTGGCCGTGCAATTGGAACCCAGCATGGCGTGCGCCCGGTCATGGTCTTGCGGAGGCAGTCGGAAAAAGTAGGCCAGCAAATCTCCTCCGCTGGAAGTATTCTTCTCCACGCGTTTGAAAGCGAACGTTCCTTTCAGGGAGGAACCGTCACTCATGGGAACGGCCAGATAAAGGGACTCCGGAGGCAGCCTGGTCAGATCGGGATCGACAATGGAAATGGTAATATAGTAGGCGGAATCATCACAAACGGTCGCAATGGAAGATGCCGCATCCAGATACAGGGATGTGCTGTCGTCCCGCGGAAAGGAAAACTGGTACTGCAGCTTGCCGTCAAAAGGCATTCTGAGGATGTACTTTTCCTCCTTCTTACGGAACTCCAGCCGGGGTTTGTCTTCCACCATGGTCAACTCCTTCTTGACCAGTTCGATTTTGTTCTTCAGGGACTGCTCCGCCTTCTGCCCTCCCTCCGGCTGTTTGCTGGCGTACTGCCTTTCTTCCCTGGACAGGGAGGAATAGAATTTCATTTCATCCAGCTGCTTTTCCAGTTCGGACAGTTCTTCCTCCTTGGCGATGCGGTCCTTCAGAATCTTGACTTCCAGCTCCCTCCGTTCCATCTCGATCTCATCCTCATTGACCGTAGCGATGATGGCATCCTTCCGGACCCGGCCTTCCGCAGGAATCCAGTTGCTGACGATTCCGTCCGCCGGCATGGCAAACGAGCGTATCCTCTCGGGCACGATCTTGGCCTTGAATGCATTGATGTAGCAGTCCTGTACGGTCACGGAGGACTCTGACCCCACATTCGGAGCAGAATCCGTCCCGGCCCCATGAAGCTGGCTGAATGCCAGCACACACGGCAACGCCATCAGGCAGGATTTTTTCCACTTTCTCAACATATTTCCCTGTAAAAGAAAAAGCGCGGAAGTCCTTTGCGAACCACCGCACTTTGAATATAAAACCTGTGACTCATGAGCCACTTGATGAGATGGCCAATCAATTGCCGGTGGGGTAGTAGTACACGCTGCCGTTCGTTCCAGACCACGGATTCCCGGCACCGATCTCGCCGCCGCCCTGCTGGATGCCGCTTATGAAGGAAACGGAGCCCGTACACGTACCCTGGGCCGTTTCATGCTTTGTGGAAGCATGGTACGTAATATCCATGTCCACCTGAACGGAACCATAAAAAATCACCACAATCGGACCTGGCAATGTAATCTGTCCCTGGGCCAATACAAAGTTTCCTTTCAGGGAAGCTTTCTCCGCACTCGGCCTCCTGTAAATCATGTGGGTCGTAGCGGGAATCGTAGTTCCGGCGGCCGCTCCCTGAATCTTCGCCAACGGCAGGTCGGAACCATTGCCCGTCAACTGAATAGTCAGAGTAGTGTGATTGTCCGGATTTATTTCATCCGCAATCGGCACGACCATGTCCAGCCTGCTCCCGGTCGGCAGGCAATCCCCTTCCCCAGTATCGCCGCTGCCTCCGCAGGACAGGAATCCGACAGACAACGCCGCCAGAGACAGAGAAGAGAGAGAATACTTGTTGAATAAACGGGCAGACATAATGGAAAATAAGTTTTTTCTAAGATAGTGTTTCTTCCGCGAACGTCAATAAAATAACTGCGGGTATTCATATCTCCGCGTTGTCTCCCGACCCGGGACGCCACGGAGAAAAAAGGGGAAAGGAAAAACTGCCGGCAGCCCGTCGTCCTGAAGCATGGAAAAGAATGAAAAAACTGTTTTTCCTGCCTGAACCGCCACCCACGAACAACCTCCTCCGCCACGGTCCACTGAAAATCAAGCTGCGGCTGCACTTCCGGAGAAGGGTTATCCGGCTTTTTCCAGCCGTCTCTTGATTACGCGGCCCGTCACAAAGAGGGGAGCGGCTCCCATCAGGAACAGGAACACGGAATCCTTCCACGGCGTGGGCACCGTCCCTTCGTCCGCGCTGTAGCCCGGATCATCCGGAGCCTTTCCGGAATTGCCCCACGGCAGAGGCTGGCGGCGCGCCAGGAAAATTTCCGGGCGGTCCAGCGTATCCCGGCTGACACGCTGAATCTCCGCGGATTCATCCAGCATCACAATGCGGTCGTTGACATAGAAGGATTTGACGGAAGGCTTGCCTTTGCCCTCCCGCTCCAGACGGTCAATAGTCCGCTTATAGCTTTTCTCCGAACCGTCAATGGCGGCGCGCCGGACGGTACGCACGGCGTCTTTCGCCTGTTCCGGATTCTCTGCGCCAATGGCGGAAATGTGCAGCAGCGCCAGCTTGAGCAGCTTGAACTCCTCAAATTCACGGTTGCTCAACTGGGGCTTGGCCTTCAATTCATCCACTTTTTCCTGAATGGTCTCCCGTTCCTTTTCCCAGACATTTTTGGAAGCCTGGTCCACCACCATCATCTCAAAGGAATAGCGCAGGGGACAAAACTCCGCCACCAGGGGAACGCGCCCCGGCTTGAGGCGGCCGTGTTCGTCCGTGCGGTGGGCGGACCAGGGAATGAACTGGTTCATTTCATCAAAATGCACGATGGCCCCGGCCATCAGAATCTGGGGAATCAGCAGCAGCGGCACCATGTTGAGCGCCGCCCGCTCCGTTTTGGCAAAAACGGAGACAAGCAGGGACAGGCTCACGCCGATGAAGGCCGTCAAGGTCATCGTCCCCAGATAAACCAGGAACATTTCATGGATTTCCAGAATGGCGTTCCCCACCCACAGAAACAGGGCGGACTGCACGGCGGACAGCCCTGTCAGCACCAGTGCCTTGGCAAGCACGTAACCGGTCACGAACACCTTGGAATTGCTCTCCCTCTTGAGCAGGGCGCGGTCCTTGAGCACTTCGCTGGCCGCCCCGGTCAGGCCGAAAAACATGGCTACGATCGTCGCCAGAAACAGATAGGATGGAATGTGAAGCGCCGTGGCAAACGTGTACTCCGGGCTGGAAGAAGCGCGCAGAGTCAGGGAAATCAGCAGAGCCAGCACGGGACCTTCCAGCAGCATGGTGTACAGCCCCATCCGGCTCCGGACACGCCCCAGAAACGTGCGTACGGCCCAGATGCGGAAAAGCCGCCAGAGCTGCATCATACTGCGCCGGGGGGCCGGGGGAAACTCCAGCGTGCCTTCATACAGCGTCCTGGGACCGCCCCCTTCATGATGGTGCCCCATCACATTGCGGAAACGGTAGCCCTCAAAGCGTTCCTGCCACAGCCGCGGATGCTGCCTGCGGCGGCGGTCATGCCAGGAAAGAGGGGCTTCCAGCACCTCAAACACGTAATCCGCGCCTCCGGCGGTCCGGGATTCTTCCGAGACTTCTATGGACATGTCCACGGCCGCCTTCCGGAAATAGCGCATCATGCCCGGCACATCACCCCAGTAGGCCATCTGGCCGCCGTGGTCCAGCACCAGCACCTTGTTGAACTGGTTCAGAATGGCCGTGCTGGGGCGGTGCATGGTGGCAATCACCATCTTGTCACGGCTCATGTTCTGCAAGGTCTGCATGACCAGCTTGGCGTCCGAGGTGGAAAGGCCGCTGATGGGCTCGTCCAGCAGGAACACGTCCGCAATGCCTGCCAGGTCAAGCCCCAGGTTCAGGCGGGTTCTCTCCCCGTCGGAAATGGTGCGCGCATTCATTTCCCCTACACGGCGGGAGGCAATGTGCGTCAGCCCCAGGAATTTCAGAATGGCGTTCACCCTCCTGGCACGGCCGGAACGCGTCAGGCGCGGCCTCCTGATGATGGTGGCCTGGGCGATGTGTTCCGAAACGCTCATGGCGGCGTCCAGAATATCTTCCCGGGGAATGAAGGCAATGTAGGGGCGCACCAGTTCCGGCGCGCTGTACAGAAGCTGGTTGTTGTAGCGGATGCATCCGCGCGTGGGCGGTAAATGCCCCGCCATCATGGCCAGCAGGGTACTTTTCCCGGACCCGCTGGGCCCCAGGATGCACACCATTTCTCCGCGCTTCACGCTCAAGTCGATATTGTCCAGAACGCGCCCGGAACGCCGGAATTCCTTGGTGACGCCTTCCACGCTGAGCGTCCTGATGGCGTGGTACTCTTCATCCAGCACGCCGGCGGAAAACCGGCAGCGCAGGGCGTGGTAGGAATTCAGGTGCACCACATCCCCGTCCTTTAAAGACATCCGGCCCTTGACAATCCTGCCGTTGATCCACAGGGGCATGGACGCCTCCACCACCTCCAGCCAGCCGGAATTGGTAGCGCTGGAAAAAGAAACCTCCAGCACCACTCCCGCGGCCAGGCCGGGAGTCAGCAGCATATCCCCCTTGCGCGCCTTTTCCGGCATGTTGGTCACGCGCAGCTTGCGGGTGCCGGGGTCCAGGCGGAAGCGGCGGCCGATGTCGGACAGGGCGTTCTGCATCTCCCCCATGGAAAAAGGCCCTTCCCCGTCCAGCGTGAAGGAGGAATAATATTCCATCCTGACACTCTCGCCGGGGTACAGGCGGCGGCCGTCCACCACGAACTCCACCTCCGGCCTCAGCACCTCCGCCTCGCAGGCCAGGCCCATGCTTACGCGCACCGCGCTGGCCCTGGACCTCATGCGGCTGATCTGGAGCGAACCGTTGTCCAGAACAATATAGCAGACTTCCTGCTTGCCGGAACGCTTGCAGTCCAGGAAAAAGGCGAAATCCTCAAAACTCAGCGGCCCGGAGGGCAGCAGCACCACCTGTCCGTTGGTCAGAGGCATCACCCCCCCGGGGGCCAGATGCCTCCCCCGGACCACGATGGACTTGCTGCCGTCGTTGACCACCAGCACCAGGCGGGAACACCGGATCAGCCGGAAAGAAATTCCCTGGTCGGACTCCGGAAGGGACACCTCCCCTCCGATTCCGGAAGAAAAGCTCACGCTGTAGGCCGGTTCCTGGGCCTCCACATCCGGAGTCATCAGAAGCTGCCTCAAATGGTTGGCCGCTCCCGGCAGTTCCAACCCGTATGTCACCTGGTCGAACAGCTCTCCGGTCATTCTGGGGTCTCCGGTATTGATGAGCAGGGAAAGCACTTCCAGGGCAATAGCCATGCGCTCCGTTTCATCCCGGCCGGAGGCGGCGGACGCCAGCACGTCCTCCACCGTCAAGCTGGCGCGCATGGACCGTTCAAAACGGTTGGAAAGCCAGCGGTGCTCCACTTCCGGGAAGGTGTAGCGCAGAATGTCCAGGGCGGCGTCCGCATCCCGCGCGCTCAAGTGGCGGCGGCCGCTCAGAATGGTGGCAAACAGGTCCACCAGCGTTCCGGCGTGGATCTTCATGGATCCGTCGTCCCGGCGCAGCCACGGAACATAGGCGCCCAGCGTCCTGACCAGATTCAACCTCCAGTGGATCAGCTTGGAGGGTATGTCAAAAAACCATCGGATCATGCCAGGGAACGCGTTGCCTGCACCAGTAGTACAGGGATTCCAGCACCACCTCAAGCGGAACCGGCCTTTCCCGGAGAAATGACAATATTTTCTGCACCTTTATCTTGCAATAGGTCCGGCGTAAGTATAGTTCTGTCCAATGTTCCTCGCTTTCCAAATGGAAGCGGGCCAAAATACACCAACATTATCACGACATGGATATTTTAGTTTCTACTCTTTGTGACTTCGCCGCCGATTACCAGGGCAAGCTTTGCATCCAGGGCGGGTTCGACTCCCTGGTTGCCCGCCAGTTCCCGGTAGTGCATCCCGTTTGCGCCGTTGCCCTCCGCATCTGCCTCACCCCTGAAGACGAAGGCAACCATGAACTGGGCCTGAGCATCGTTGACGCCGACGGCACGCCGCTGGACAAGGAACGCATGCCCATCAAGATCAATTTTCCGGTGCCTGCCTTCCCGGAAGGCGCCTCCTTCTTCACCCGCAACCTGATCATGAACTTCCAGGGACTGCGCTTTGAAAAGCCGGGCAACTACTCCATCGACCTGACGGTGGACGGAGAACTGGCCTCCCGCGTGCCTTTCCGCGTGGTGCAGGTGCAGGAAGAAGCCTCCCAGGAAGCCTGATCAACACACGTTTTTCCTATCAAGCCGCCTGCCGTTTTTTTCGGCAGGCGGTTTTTTATTGCCGCGTACTTCCAAAAGAACGCGTTTTCCGGAGAAGGAGGATTCCCCCGCCATGTTCCGGAACGATTTTCAACCACACAAGGCGGGAGCCGGCACACCTGGGCGGTACAGACACACTCCGCCGGAAACGGATGCCGCCGGAAACCCGGCCCTTCCTCCCGGACGGCCTGCCTTACATTTCGCTGAAATCCAGCCGGGTAACGTTGAAGTAGGTTTTCCCCTTCCGGCAGGAATTCCACAGGATAACCAGCATCAGGGCAAACAGGCCCAGCCGCCATGCCACCTCAAAGGGATAGCTGGTCACTTCCCGCTCCACCCCGATGCAGTTGCAGGAAAGGGAAAGCCCCCTGATCCACCCCTGCACAAAGAGGGCCACAAACGTAAACGTCAACGCACTGCCCAGCAGAGCGGCGCCGGCGCAGGTTCTGCGGAATAAAAGCCCCAGGCCCACCACGATTTCACACGCCACTCCCAGGGAAGCCAGGGGATGCCCCCAGGCCTCCGGAAAAATGGAGAAACGGTCTATGGTCGCCTGGAGCTGGTCCAGATGAAGGAGCTTGCGCCCTGCCACAAACAGAAAAAAGCCTCCCATCCCCATCCGGAGCAGGAACATGCAGACACGGACTATTTTCTCTCTCAGCATGACACAGGCTCTCTATTATTCAAAGTGGCTCTGCTGGCTGCTCACCTTGTCATTGCGCAAATTATTGAGTTCGTGGCGGACCTTTTCCAGTTCCAGTTGAAGAGCCTTTTCCCGTTCGGAGGAAGTTCCCGCGGAGGAAGGCTGGGACTTCCCGCCTTTTCGGGACTTGCCTACGGCATCTTCCTGGAAAAGCATCTTCAGCCCGGAGGCCTTCGTGTCAAACTTCAACACGCCGGAAACGGGCTTCTGGGAACCGGGATGCTTCACGGAAGCCTTCACCGTCACGGTGCCGGGCTGGGTTCCCAGGCGCACCAGCGCCGGGGCGGACCCCCACTTGACAGGCTGAACCAGCGTGCCGTCCGGAGAATCCGTCAGCAACTCGGCCGGCCCCTCGATGGAGAAAACGATCTCTTCATCATTCAGGCGCTTCACCGTTCCGCGGCCGTCCGTGACCTCCGCCACCACGGCAAACACGTCGGAACCGTTCGCGGACAACTCCACCCCTTCCTCCCGGTCCAGGCGCAAGCGGATTTTCTCCGCACGCCGGGACGGGCGCACCTCATGCCTGGTCACCACCTTGCCGCCAATCAGGCCTTCCGCCACCAGCTTCACCGCACCTTCCTTGCCGCCGCGGGCAAGCTTCTTGTTTTCCATGAAATCCCAGGCTTTCGGGAAGACGACGGGCACGCGCTTGAGGCCGTTGGGATAGGAACCCACCTTCTTTTCCACCGGAGCGCCGCCATTGACGCTCAGGCGCACGGAATCACAGTTGGAAAACACCGTGACGTCTTCCGGAGAAAAGGGAGTGCACTCATTGGCTATGTAAACCACCGGACCGGAACCAAGTGCGTTCTGGGACTTCTGGGGCCGCTGGGACATGAAGGCATAATAAGATGTCTTCGGCTGGCGGAAGGCATCCAGAATACCGCCGTAAAAGGGGTCCGGATGGTAGCCGCGCTGGTGGTCAAACGGATGCCAGAGACAGCCGCCGAAGTGGTAGGCCGGAGCGGCGTTCAACGTATCATAAGTGGTATAGGGGAAGGACGTCTTGAGATAATGGAGGGCCTGCACCATCATCGGATCTTCCCCCCAGTGCCGCGCCACGCGGGAGGTGGAATTATGGGCGGACCAGGTATCCACGTTGTCCCCGAATTCCCGGGTAAAATACGGCTTGTTGTTTTTCCGCTCCTTGATGGACCAGTGCTTGTCCCCCGTGGCGGGATGGGCATAAAGCACTTCATAATGCTCGCTGCCCTGGGCCACCGCATCGCAAGCGGTATAGCACCCCGGATACGGATATTCCTCATGCACCAGGTCGCGGACCTTCTTGGCGAAATCCTTCGGATAATGGGTCTCATTCAGAATGGGCTCCCACATCATCACGGAGGGGCGGTTCCGGTCGCGGCGCACCATCTGGCGCACATCGTCGTACACCCGGTCCGCAAAAGGCCCTTTGCCCCAGAACTGCCATCCCGGCGTAGCGACGATCACAAACAGCCCCAGCCGGTCGCAGGCATCCATGAAAGCCGGGTCCTGGGGGTAATGGGCGCTGCGGATAACACGCATGCCCGCCTTTCTCAGCTTCACGGCATCCTGCCATTGCAGGTTGTTGGGCACGGCATTGCCCAGCCGGGCAAAATCCTGGTGCCTGTTGCCGCCGATCAATTTTTCCGGGAACAGGGAACCGTTCAGCACCAGCCCTTTCTCCGTAATTTCCACAGTCCGCACGCCCACCCTCATGGAGCGGTTGTCCAGCAAATGGGCCGGATTCTTGGCATCCGCCCCTCCGGCAGCCTTCCAGACCTCCACGCTCAGCGTGTACAAATTGGGATTATCCGGAGACCACGGCTTGACATTGGAAATCACCAGGGGAATGTCCACTTCACCCGCGGAATGCGGAGGAATCACGAGGGGGGCCGTCTCCCCCACAGGGTCCACGCCCTTGGGGTCCGTCATCAGTGCCTGCACGCGCACCTTCTGTTCCTTGTCCGTATTGTTGGCTACCTGCACCTTCACCCCCACCTTGCCTTTCCGCGTACGGGGATCAAGGGATTCCGTCCGGAAAAAGATGCCGCCGCCGGCCACGGTTCCCGCTTCATTCGGGTCCGTGATGTAAACGGGGCCCGTAGAAATCAGGTACGCATCACGGTAAATGCCGCCGAAATAGGCAAAATCCAGACTCTCCTGGGATTTGCCGGGAGGATAGGAGCTGTCGTTGGAATTGTCCGCCTTCACAACGATGACATTCTTCTGACCCGGTTTCAGCCACTTGTCCAGATTCACGATGACGGGGAGATACCCGCCGAAATGTTCGGCGGCCTTCTCGCCGTTCACCCATATCTCGCTCTTCCCCATGATCCCTTCAAAATACAGGGTATTTCTCTTGCCTTTCAGATCGGCAGGCGCCGTAAACGTCTTCCGGTACCAGACCGGTCCCTGGTAATTGGAACAGCCGCTGGCCTCTTCCGGCAGCAATTCGGTTCCGTCGGGAAGATTCACGGACTGCCAGGAGGAATCGTCAAAATCCGGACCGGTCACTCCCTGCGGAGCATTCTTCCCCTTGAAAAACTTCCAGCCTACGTTCATGCCGTAGATGTGCCTTTTGGTCGTCTGTTCGGGCAGCCGGAGAGCTCCGGCTACGGAATACTGGCCTGTAGAGGAAGCAGCCTCCTCGGCGGCGGTTTTCTGGTCCGCATGCGCGGACATGGCTCCGGACAAAACTGCGGCCGCCAAAAAAACAGGGGAGATATTCATAAATAAATAAGATGTTTTTATTGTAAAGACTGTTTACGGGAAAATCCGTGCGAGTCTTTCACTCCTATAATACATCCTTGCTGATAATGCAAATACATACGTCATCAGGCATCTTCCGCTTGACCTGACTGGCATGTTTTTTCATAGTGAATTCGTCCTGTGCGGAACCGTTCCGCAGCCCCGGCTCCGGGGGTCAGACTTTCAGTCCCGTGAAAAGGAAAAAGCATGACTCCCCCTGGGTTAGACCGGGACGCCCGCCTTTATCCACTAGTTTTTTTATGTCATCTTTCTTTCAGAAAATTGTCAAACTGTTCTCCTATGACATTGGCATTGACCTGGGCACAGCCAATACGCTGGTCAATGTCAAGGACCAGGGCATCGTCTTGCGCGAGCCTTCCGTCGTAGCCGTCAAGGGGGACAAGGTACTGGCCGTGGGAGACGAAGCCAAGCGCATGCTGGGCCGTACCCCCGGTTCCGTCACGGCCATCCGGCCGCTGAAGGACGGCGTCATTGCCGACTTCTACATCACGGAGGAAATGCTCCGTTACTTCATCAAAAAGGCTACGGCCAGGTACTACCTGATCAAGCCGCGCGTGCTCATCGCCATTCCCTCCGGCATCACGGAAGTGGAGCGCAGGGCCGTCAAGGAGTCCGCGGAAGCGGCGGGCGCGCGGCGCGTGCACCTGATCGAGGAACCGATGGCGGCCGCCATCGGCGTGGGCCTGCCCGTTCAAGAAGCCGCCGGCAACATGATCGTGGACATCGGCGGCGGCACTACGGAAGTGGCCCTCATCTCCCTTTCCGGTATCGTTTACAGCCGTTCCGTACGCTGCGCCGGGGACGAACTGGACGACGCCATCATCTCCTACATGAGGAGAACTTACAATCTCATGGTCGGGGAACGCACCGCCGAGGACATCAAAATCCGCATCGGCTCCGCCTATCCCCTGCCACAGGAACTCTCTATCGAGGTCAAGGGCCGCGACTTGGTCGCGGGCCTTCCCAAGACAGTGACCATCCGCTCTGAAGAAGTGCGGGAAGCACTCACGGAACAACTCAATACCATTGTTGACGCCGTGCGCACGACTCTGGAACGCTGCCCCCCCGAACTTGCTGCCGACCTCGTGGACCGGGGGATCGTTCTGGCCGGCGGAGGCGCCTTGCTGCGCGGACTGGATCAGCTCCTTCACGAGCAGACCGGCCTGCCTATCCACATCGCGGAAGATCCGCTCAGCGCAGTTGCGGAAGGGACGGGAAAAGCCCTTCAGGAACTGGACTTCTTCACTAATGTTACGGATGCGGAAGACTGAATCCGGCAGAGCCGGCTCCACTTGTCCGGCCTTCCGCTTTCATCCCCCCGCATCCGGTCAAACGCATCTGCCCGCCATGATTTCTTTCCGGCCATTTCCAAAACTTTCATTCCAGCCACTCCCGCCGGGGAATGGCCTTCCGGAAACATTACGGGCAATAGCACACCCTAGCTTACTCACACCCCGTGTTTACAAAAATGCTTAAAAAAATCAAAAGAGCCTTCGGCTTCGGATCATGCGATCCCATGGAAGGCTCAACAATCATCATCAATGCTGAAAAACTCGAACGCCGCGTAGCCCTTCTGGAAAACGGCGTGCTGGAAGAATACACCATCGAGCGCGAAGGCGAAGACAACATCGTTGGCGGCATCTTCAAGGGCCGCGTCAAAAACATAGAACCGGGTCTCAAGGCCATGTTCGTGGACATCGGCCAGGAAAAAAACGCGTTCCTCCACTTCTGGGACGCCCTGCCCGCCGCGCTGGACTCCAGCCTGGAAGAAATCGAACGCGAAGGCCGCCCCAAGAAGCAGCAGCGCAAAATCACCTCCAAGGACATTCCGGACATCTATCCCATCGGGTCTGAAATCATGGTGCAGGTCACCAAGGGTCCCATTGGCACGAAAGGCCCGCGCGTCACCACCAATGTCTCCCTGGCCGGACGCTACCTCGTCCTGATGCCCTTCACGGACCAGTTCGGCATCTCCCGCAAGATCGAAGACCCGAAGGAACGCCTGCGCCTGCGCCAGATCATGCAGAAGCTGAACGTGCCGGACGGCATGGGCATCATCATGCGCACGGTCGCCCAGGGGCAGCGCTACCGCCACTTCGTCCGGGACTTGGCCATGCTGCTGGAACAATGGTACTCCGTGGAAGAAAAGAAAGAGGCCAACCCGGCCCCCGTGTGCGTGTACAAGGAACCGGACCTCATTGAACGCACCGCCCGCGACTTCCTGACGGACACCGTGGACAACATCATTTGCGACGACTCGGAAACCACGGAACACATGCGCTCCATCGCCGGCAAGATTTCCCGCCGCGCCAAGCGCCATATCCAGCACTTCCCCGTCCGCACGCCCATCTTTGAAGAACTGGGTATTGAAAAGCAGATCAACGAGGCGTTCCAGCGCCAGGTGCTCCTGCCCTGCGGCGGCTACCTGGTCATTGACGAAACGGAAGCCCTGATCGCCATCGACGTGAACACCGGGCGCAACAAGGGAACCAAGGACCTGGACAAAACCATTCTGGACACCAACCTGGAAGCGGCTTATGAAATCGCCCGCCAGCTCCGCCTGCGCAACATCGGCGGCCTGGTGGTGGTGGACTTCATCGACATGCGCCACAGGAAGGACCAACAGGCCGTTTACAAGGCCATGAAGGAACGCCTGAAACGCGACAAGGCCAAAACCCAGGTACTCCAGATCACCCCCATCGGCCTGATGGAAATGACCCGCCAGCGCCTCAATGAAAGCCTGCGGGAATCCGTCCACGACCCGTGCCCGTACTGCTCCGGCCGCGGCCGCATCAAATCCGTGATGACCATGAGCGTGGAAATCCAGCGCCAGATTTACGCCTGCATCCAGAAATACCGCGACACCATCGGGGACATGGTCATCGTCGTGAACTCGGAAGTGCTCTCCCGCTTCAAAAATGAAGACTCCAGCCTTCTGATGGAACTGGAACGCCAGCACAGCGGCAGGCTCATCTTCCGCGGCGACCACAACCAGCACCGCGAAAGCTTTGCCATCTACGACGCCCGGTACGACAACAAGCCCCTGTACCAGTCCGGCCAGTAACCCCTGCTATTGCACCACCAGCCTTCCGGCCGGGCGACTTGGTCGCCCGGCCTTTTTTAATCCGCCATGAACCGCATTCCCACCTCGCCGAACGATCCCGTCAACACGGACATCCTCATGGTGGCGGAAGACCGCGTCAAAGGTTTCCGCCGCCTGCCCTTCCACGCCATCGCCGAACAGTGCGGCCACCCCGTGCCCCTGGTCATTGAACGGCTCAAGGCCATGATGGAGGCCGGCGTGGTGCGGCGCGTGCGCCAGACGCTTCTGGCCACCAAGCTGGCCCAGGGGGCCCTGGTAGCCTGGCGCGTGCCGGAAGAAAGGCTGGAAGCTGCCTTTGACTGGATGAAGGCGCACGACCCCTTCACGGGCCATGTGGTGCTCCGCAACACGGACAGCGCCAATCCCGGAGCCGACTACCGGCTCTGGACCACGATCAAGGTGCCCGTGGGCTGCGGCACGCTGGAAGGACACTGCGACATCCTGAAGCGCCACGTCGGCGCGGATGACTACGTCCTGCTGCCTGCCCGCGGCGTCTTTGCGCTGGGCGTGGGCCACATGCGCCGCAGGAACCTCCAGCCCGGCGACAAGACGCCGGAACCCGCCCCCATGCAGGAGACGAAAACCGTCTCCCTCTCCGGACTGGAATGGAAAGTCCTGCTTTCCGTCAAGGAACAGCTCAAACCGGAGGAAATGGTGGAAGACCCCTGGTCCCTCCGCGCCGCGCAGATGGGACTGAGTACGGAAGAATACTGTCGCACGGCTGAAGAACTGGACAGAAAACAGGTCATCGGCCGCTTCGCCACCTTCCTGGAGCATGTGCGCGCCAAAACGGAGGACGGCCCCGTCACCAAATACAACGGACTGTTCCACTGGACGGTACCCGCCGGCATGGAAATCCGGGCCGGTTCCGAATGCGGACGCCACATCTGCATGACCCACTGCTATTGGAGAACGGGAGGGGACGTCTTCGGCGGCGCACAGATCATGGGCGTGGTGCACGGACTGGAACGGGACTCCGTGATGGAACACAAGGCCGCCATTGACCGCCATCTGGACGCCAAGGGCATTCCCGTGCTGCATACGGCCGTCTTCTGGGGGGAACGCTCGGAAATCAAGCCTTCCGAAATCTCTCCGGAAGTGTACGGAAAATGGCTGGAAGACGTCAAAGCCGCTCCCACCCTCCCCTGACATATCCCGTCCTTCCCTTCCTTCGGCCGGCATGCCCCGTGGCAAACTTGTTTCACGAACGGCATTCCCTCCCGCACCTCCATTCTGGCATGGTGGCGATGCTCCCTCAACCCTGCGGAGCATGGGCCATGAAAACACACCATCTTTATTCCACAGCCATGATCCTGGCCGCCGCGGCCATGATCTTCGCCCAGCCCTTGTCCGCCCAAACCATCAGCGGCACCCAGACGAAAGCGGTCAACATGACGGAAGGCAAACTGACCGTCACGGGAACGGGATTCCTGAACGTTGAAAAAAACGCCGTCAACCTGAACAAGGAAATCCAGTCCCTCCTGGAAATTGAAATCCTGGAAGGAGGCCGCATATCCGGAAAAAGGGCCCTCGCGCTTGATCCGGACATGGAAAAGGGAGTCACGGGAGAATTGATCCGCCTGAACAATGCAGGCACGATGACAGGCACGGGAAACCAGGCCATCGACCTCCGCCACATGATCAACACTTCCGTCACCATCACCAATACGGGCGCCATTTCCGCGTCCCAGAAAGGCGCCGTCAAGCTGGGCAACAACGCCACCCTCATCAATTCCGGCCTTATTGAAACAACGGCAGCCGGGGAAAACGGCATCACCGCCAAAAATTACAATCCGGAGGACGACGGCATCTCCACATTCGCCCACGGGCTTCAGCTCACCAACTCCGGAGACGGCAGAATCATCGGCATGAAACACGGCGTCACCGGGGAAGGAGAAGCCGCCGTCACCAACTCCGCCCTGATTGAAGGCAAGGGAGGCTCCGGCCTGAACTGGGACTGGGACCCAACCCTCCAGCAGAACGACAAATACATCGTCACCGTAATCAATGAAGAAAACGGCATGATCCGCGGCACGGGGAACACCACCGCCCTGGACGGGGACGGGGTGGACGTGGACTACGCCGTCAACCTGACCAACCGTGGCCAGATCATCGCCAAAGACTCCTTCGGCAGTGCGGACGGCCTGGCCATCGGGGGCGGCAGCGTGACCAATTCGGGAACCATCTCCGCTTCCAACTCCAACGCGGCCGGGCAGGCCTATGGCATTCTGGTGGATGATTCCGACGGAGGGAACGCCTTTGAAGCCGTCGCCATCCTCAACTCCGGCACCATCCAGGGGGAAGGAAGCAACGGCGTAGGCATCAAAATCGTCAGCGACCAGGCCAACAACATTACGATGGCGGGCGGCCTGATTCATGGTGGCAGCGGAACAGCGGTCATCATGGGTTCCGGAAACGACACCTTCACTTACATGGCCGGGACCGTCAGCGGCGGCATCGACGGCGGCTCCGGAAACAATGCCATGATCTTCCAAAGTGCCGCCGGACAGAGTACGACCTTCAATGCCGACCTGAAAAACTTCAATTCCATACGGGTTGAATCGGGAGACATCGTTCTGAGCGGGCTTACCATCACGATGGAGCTTGCCTCCCTCAGCCAGGATTCCCCCCTGTTCACGCTTTCCGGCAGCACCTCCAGGGAAAGCGGCCCCTCTCTGAGCTTTCAGGATGTAACCCTCCAACTGCTGGGAACCGGAAACGTCAATACCGATTCCGATGACGGAGGGATGGTTTACTTCCAACTGGCGTCCGACGGCATCAGCCTGGACGGGCTGGATATCCGCACGGAACAGGGGTACCAGCTGGACCTGAGCCGGAACGGATTCCTCGGCATCAACTTCAATACCCCGGAACCGACCACAGCCGTTCTGGGCATCTTCGGCTTCTCCCTCGCTCTGCTGAGCCGGAGGCGCAAAGCAGCCTGAATGTCCGGACGTTTTTCAGAACTGCAATAAAAAGGCGTTCTCAGCAAAAGCAGCTTCTTGCTTCCGGCCGGAAAGTCCGTCAAGGAAGCCTTTCCGTTGCAAGCCCTCCCATCCGGACAAGGCAACAGGGCTCCCAGGCGTCGCCCCAATTCACAAAACCGCTTATGGCCGGTGATGCGAATTTACGGTCCGGCTGGGGCCCTCGGATATTTACATTTGCACAGCCGGATACTACAATAGAAAAACGGGTCCGCGTTTGTCCGCCTGAAACCAACAAGGCGAACTACGCCAAATGGGAATCGGCGGAGGTTATCGTATCAAGTGAAAGAGAAACCGAACATGAACAGAATAAATATCATATGCCTCGGCGTTAAAGACATGGAAAAGGCCATCCGCTTTTACCGGGACGGCCTGGGCTTTCAAACAAAGGAAAAAAGCAACACCCCCGATGTTATCTTTTTCAGCACTTCCGGCACGAAGCTGGAATTATATCCTCTGGATCTTTTGGCAAAGGATATCAACAAGGACAATCCCCCGGAAACAGGTACGGGATTCGCCGGAATCACGCTTGCCTATAATGCCAAAAGCAAGGAAGAAGTGGTGGAAGTCGTCGAACTTGCCCGCAAGGCGGGGGCAACGATTGTAAAAGAGCCGCAGGATGTGTTCTGGGGCGGTTTTCATGCCTATTTTGCCGATTTGGACGGCTACTGCTGGGAAGTCGCGTGGGGACCGCGTGACGAATTTGATGACAACGATATGCTGGTTTTGTAACGGGCAAAACGGGCCTGGGACGAGGGCGCAATTCCCTGTTCCCCGGACCGGCTGAATGCCGTCCCCGGTCACAGGGAACCGGCTCCTCTTTCAACAGGGAAAGGCAGCATGTCGCATATACCGTGAAATGCTGCCTTCAGCTTTTCAGGTCGTTTTTTCCGCATTTGGCTCCTTCCTACGGTCTTTGTCTGCAAGGAGCGTTTTTCTCATGCGGCTTTGGGAAAAGCGTGGCGTGGCCAATTCTATCAACAGGCCGGACAAGGACTTGACGATTTCTTCTGTTGCGGCGCCTCAATCCCGAATGACGGCGGCTTTACAAAGCCGTACTGCCACGGGCGATATCTCTTGATTCCGGATGGGAAAAATGTCCGTTTCATGCGGATTCACGAGTCTGCCGCCGCGAAACGGCTTGCGCCTTCCGACACCCGTGGCCGCCCTTCATACCATGAAAAAACGGAACCGCCCTGCACCCCGTGCAGGACGGCTCCGTTTAAACCGGGAAAAGTGATGATTTTCCCCGCCTGGCTCCTACTGCTTCTTTTCCGCTTCTGCGGGAGCCTGTTCGGCAGTTCCGGCAGAGGGATTCTTGTAGGAAACGGCAAAGGCATCGTACTTGGCCGGCAGTTTCCTGTCCGGGAACATGAGTTCATGCAGACGGTACAAGGCCGCCGCTTCCTTCACGTTGAGGGGACGCGTCTTCATCTGCATCTCGGGAATCACGGTTTCCGGATTATGCTTTCTGGCCTCCACCGCGGCGGATACCGCGGAGTTTTCCAGAAACTGGGCAACATCCGGCATGCGCAGATAGGCATCCAGGGAGCGGGTGATGCTGGCGGAACCGAGGTTCTCGTCGGAACCATGCAGGAGTACCAGCGCTTCCGCAAAATAATCCAAAGCCTTGTTGGGGTCCCTTGATGCGAGGGAGGCTGCTCCCAGGGCGTACTTCATGCGCGCCTGCTGAAGGCGCGTGGCATTCTTCTTCGTTGCGAGGAAGGAGGAGGCCTGGGTCTTCACCTCGTTCCAGTTCCTGTCCGGAATCAGGGCCATGATTTTGGCCACTTCCAAATCATTCTGTGCGGAAGGGGACAGATTGACAGTCCTGACGGGGAACCGGGACACCAGTCCCTTCACGCCGGCCCAGTCCATCATGCGCATGGCGCATTCCAGTTCATTGACGGCTGCCCGGGCGGACAGGCTGTCCTTGATGGGAAGCGTGGCGGCATACTTGCCGATCAGGGCATGGAACTTGTTGCGGGCGTCCTGGTACTTGCGGTTTTCCATGGCTACCTTAGCGTCGACGAAATCATCCGTTTCAAAGATGTACAGCGTCCTGAACGCGCTGGCAGCCTGTTGAAGAATGTCCTGGGATTCCCGTGTTTCCACAAACTGGACCATGGGACCGTTGGCCGACAGAATGAAAATATCCGTCGGGCGGCCATTCTTGATGGCGGGATTCGCTACGCGAGCCCTCAGGCGGGGAGGGTCCGCGGCGTTCTGCGCCATGGCCGGAACCAGAGTGGACAGACCGGCCAATACCATTATTACTGAAAGTGCTTTCATATCGTTTATATGCTAACCGTGTTTCGTTATTTCTGCCCCCTGGCGGAACGGATGGCCGCTTCATAGGCGGCGATGTCCGAACGTTCCTGGCTGACGGCAGGATCGGAACCGAATCTGGACACCTTGTCCTTGACCTGGTTGAGCAGGTCGCTGTCCTCCGCGGTCATCCTCTTGCGGTTGGCCGGAGTATCCAGCAACTGGACATACTGGCTGCCCGTCCTCCATGCGACGTACCTGTCGGAAGGCTGCTTGCCGGTGCCCTGGGACATCTTGTTTCTGTTCCACAGCGTATCCATCTGGGCCAGCATGGCGGGAGCGGACCATTTCACCAGGCCCTTGTAATCGGCGCCCGTAATGTTCATGAAGCAGACCAGGGCCTTGTCCGGCTCATTCTGCTTCAGGTAGGCCTGCCCCTGCAGGAAGAGGACTTCCGGCAGATTCTTCTTGTAAGACTTGTCGGCGCGGTATTTCTCCGCGGCGGCAATCACGGCGGGCCAGTCCTGGCGGGCGGCGGTGAACTTGACCAAATTGTACTGGGCGTCTTCCATGGCCTTGCGGTCCGGATTGGAGCTGGATTCCTCCTTGCTGAGTTCATCCCTCATCATCTTGATGGCGGTATCCACCTTGGCGTTATCCTTGCTGCGGCCCAGAGCCACGGCCTTGCCGAAGACCGCGTTCTTGCGGTACTTGGACATGCCGTTGATGCGGGCCTGCTTGCGCACCGGATTCGGTTCCGACGGATCCAGGATTTCATCAAAGTAGGCAATGCTTTCCTCCGGCTGGGAGGTGTTGGCCAGGTGCATGCCCAGCTTGACAAGCGTATAGGGAGGCAGGTCGGAGGGCTTGAAGTCGCGCTTCAGTTCCACGAAGAGCTGCTTGACCAGACCTTCCTGGGCCGCCTTGGCGGCGCGCTGTTCGTCCGTTTCCACAGGAGCCTTTTCAAAGGCTTCCTGTGTCTGGGCGATGACGGCCATGCGGAGCATGGCGCTCAAGGTCTTGTCCGTGCTGTTGTCCACACCGGGGAACCTGTAGAAGTGGTTGCGCAGGGCGTTGGCGTCCAATTCCCGTCCCAGGGCCTTGTAGCCGGCCATGTAATTCTTGGTGTAGGAATTCACGGCTTCCTCCAGCAGAACGGTCATCTTGGGATCGTCCTTCTTGCCTTCCCGGACAATGACTTCCTGCATCTTGACGGCAGAGGGGTCAAACATTTCCTTGTCGTCCTTGAAGAAATCCATGGCTGCCGCAGCAAGCTGGAGGCTGTAGCGGCTGCCGGGCATGTCGGCAACCTTCCAGTATTCGTCGTACCACTTCTTGACTTCGTCCCGGCGGGCCTTGCGGGCGGCCTCCACGGCTTCCTTCGGCTCCAGGGGAAGAGGCTTCCTGGTGGCGTTCACCAGCAGGTTGTACACGGCTTCCGCGGCGGGGCGCTTGTCGCCCAGCTTCTTGGCGGATTCCAGGGCGGCCAGGGAATAGGCTTCCGACTCCTGCTCATGCTCCTTGCTGCCGGCGTAAAGGCTGGCAAGCAGGTTGTTGGCATACGGGAACAGGCGGTGGTCCTTGAAATTGTCCACGATCTCCTTGGCATCCTTGATCGCAAGCTCCTCGTCGCCGGGATTCTTGCGGCCCAGGTAATTGAAGGCGCGGTCATAAAGCACGGCGGCCAGGTTGGCGTCATCCTTGTCCGGGAAGCGGGCAATGTAGTTGGTGAAAGCCTGGATGGCGTCATCGGTCCTGCCCAGGTTCGTATACGTTTCACCCAGCAGGTACATGGCCGTCTTCAGGTAGGTGCTGTCCCGGTATTCCTTGACGAAGCGTTCCAGCACGGGAACGGCATCCTTGTAGCGAGCAGCGTCGGCGGCTCCCAGGTTGAACAGGGAAGCGCCCTTGCAATACAGCGCCAGTTCATAGAACTTGTGGGTGGGGTCGTCCTTGTGCAATTCCATGACCTTGTCCGCCTGCTGAACGCAAAGATCGAACTTCTTGTCTTTCAGCAAGCCTTCCAGGGACAGGGTATTCAACGTGGGGGCGTACTTGGAATTCGGGAACTCCTTGATATGCTGGGCCACCAGCTCCCCGCCCTTATCCGCTTCCCCAAGCTGCCAGGTGGTCATGGCCAGGTAGAACAGATTGTCTTCCCTGCCCGGGGCATCCGGATAGAAGTCATTAATGAGCTGGTAGGCGGCGCGGGCAACGCGCTGCGAACCATGCACCATGGCCTGGTTGCCCACGAAATTGAACGTAAAGGCGTCCAGAACCTTGCCTTCCTCCTTCATCTTGTTGAACTGCTCGATCAAGGCGTTCACCTTGGACTTGTCCAGCGTATGGGAAAGGTCGGTGACGCCGGGAACGGAGCCGTTGGAGCGGCCCAGGCGGTCCAGGGAATGGTTGGCGTCCGCCAGCACTCCGGCTTGGTCGGGCAAAAGCCCCATCAGCGTCAGGGCCAGGGAGGCATAGTCTTCAGACTCCTTCTGCTTGCCGCTCTGAAGAAGGGAACGGGATTTTTCCAGGGCTTCCGCAATATCGCTCACCAGCTTGGGGGCGTACAGCGCCACGCGGGTGGGGCTGATATTCATCACGGAAGGGTGGGCTTCCACAAATTTCACCGTTTCCTGGCATTTGCCCGTCTTGATGGCGGACTCCACCATCGCCAGGAAGGAATTGGTGATGACGGCGTCGGAAATGCGGCGTCCCTTGTAGCGGGAATTCACGCAGGCGGTGAGGTTTTCCAGCCCCTTGTCGAAAGAAGGCGGATCCATCCTGAAATAGCACTGGGCCAGCAGGCCCTGCACTTCCCCGGCATTCACGTTTCTGGCGACGGGATCGTTGCGGTATTCCTTCAGGAACTTTTCCAGCAGCTCGGCTCCCTTGCCGAATTCGCCCATGCGGCAGTAATTTTCCCCTTCGCGGAACAGGGCCATCTTCACGAGCTGGTTTCTGGCGCTCGGGAACTTGGTGTAGCAGGCCTTGAAAGCCTCCACGGCTTCACTGTATTTCTTCAGTTGGGACAGGCACACGCCTTTCTGGTAATAAAACCAGCCGAACCCGTCATCCAGGCCCAGCATCTTGATGCGGGGTTCATAAACGCGGATGCAGCGGTCGACGGCATCCAGAGCTTCCTGCCACTTGCCTTCCTTCATGGCAGCCAGGGCCGTGCGCTGATAATCGCGCGGACCATTCTGCGCATGAGAAGGCATCACCGTGCCAATGCTCAGCACGGAAACCAAACCGGCAGCCAGTGCAGTAGTATAGTTTGAGTTGATCATGTGTTTAAAAAAATCGTTGAAACAGAAGAGATAGCCGAACAGGTACGGCATCTCCGCAAAAGCATGAAATATGCCTGCCTGTAATGGATTGCGTCATTTTAACAAGATGCGGCAAAGTCTAAAGCAGAAAGTTCGACTTTTTAGTCATCCGTGCAAGAAGCCGCACGCGCTCCGCGTTTATTTATTCCCCCACTCTGCCGGCCTTCTGCGGCGCTTCCACATTCCCAAGGACCTTAGGAAAACCTCCCGCCCGTTCCGGACATGAGAAGGAAGAGGATAAACGATCTTTCCCGGCATCCAGACTTCCGCTCCTTAAAAAAGCTCCCGGAAACCAGGAAGGTCCCGGAACTGAAAATCCAGTCAGGGCTTCCGCCTTTAATCGTTTTTGAGGCCGGTCAGGGCCACCGTTGTGACCCCGGCCTCCCTCAAGGCTTTCATGACGTCAATGACGCGCTGGTGGGGGACTTCGCGTTCCACCCGCAATAGAACGACGGGCTCGGTGCCTACGGCGCTGGCTTCCTGCTTCTTGGCTTCCAGCTGCTGTACGAGCGTCGACAGGTTGCTGTTGTTCATGTCATTGTCGATCATCAGACTGTTGTCCGTGCCCCAGTAAATGGTGCCATCCTTGATGACGCGGATCAGGGCGGGTTCGATCTGGGCGGCCGTATCGCCCGGAGCGCTGCCGGGCATGGACATGTCCAGTTTGCGTTTCTGAATCAGTTGAGACAGCCACTTGCCTTCCTTCATGGCAGTCGGGGCCGTGCGCCGGTAATCGCGCGGTTCATTCTGCGCATGAGAAGGCATCACCGCGCCAATGCTCAGCGCGGAAACCAGGCCGGCCGCCAGTGCAATGGTGTAGTTTGAGTTGATCATGTGTTTAAAAAATCGTTGAAACAGAAAGGATAGCCGGACAGGTACGGCATCTCCGCAAAAGCATGAAATAT
>NZ_KQ971090.1:0-49721 GCF_001580195.1 Akkermansia sp. KLE1798 | reverse complement strand
AAAAGCATGAAATATGCCTGCCTGTAATGGATTGTTTTATTCTAACAAGATAGGGCAAAGTCTAAAGCAGAAAGTCCGTCTTTTAGTCATCCGCACAAGAAGCCGCATGCGCTCCGCGGCTATTTATTCCCTCCTCCCTGCCGGACTTCTGCGGTACCCCCCCAAAGGACCTTACGGAAAATCTCCCGCCCGTTCCGGAGTATGAGGACCGGAACGTGAGGAAGAAGGGGATAAACGGTCCTTCCCGGCATCGGGCCTTCCGCTCCATAAAAAAGCTCCCGGAAACCACGAAGGCCCGGGAGCTGAAAAATCAGTCAGGGATTCCGCCTTTAATCGTCCTTGAGGTCGGTCAGGGCCACCGTTGTGATCCCGGCTTCCGTCAAGGCGTTCATGACGTCAATGACGCGCTGGTGGGGAACTTCGCCCTCCACCCACAACTGAACGACGGGCTTGGTGCCCACGGCGCTGGCTTCCTGCTTCTTGGCTTCCAGCTGCTGCACGAGCGTCGACAGGTTGTGGTTGTTCATGTCATTGTCGATCATCAGGCTGTTGTCCTTGCCCCAGTAAATGGTACCGTCCTTGATGATGCGGATCAGAGCGGGTTCGATCTGGGCGGCCGTATCGCTCGGAGCGCTGCCGGGCATGGACATGTCCAGCTTGCGTTCCTGAATCAGGGAGGTCGCCACGATGAAGTAAATCAGCAGAAGGAAGCACACGTCGATCAGGGACGAGATATCCAGCTTGGGATCTTCATCCTCAATCGCTTCTAATTTCTTGTGTCTGGCCATGATGCGTGATGGTTAGTCTTCCCGGCTTGCGGGGGCGGAGTTCTTGGCGGGCAGCACGGCAAAGACCACTTTGGTCACTCCGCATTCCGCCGCCACGCGAATAACTTCGCGGGAGCCTTTGAACAGGGCCTTCTGGTCGCCGCGCAGATAAAGACGCGTTTCAAAATCCTGCTTGTCCTTGAAGCGTTCCGCAAGGTTCTTGATGTATTCCTTCAATTCTTCCGGAGAATTGAGTGGGGCGCTGACATCGGAAGCCCAGCGCACGTCATTGCTCATGCCGTCGGGCCGCTTGCCTTCCCCTTCCCCGTACACATTCACCACGATACAGCCGTTGGCGGACTTCACTTCGCCGGAACTGGTGGCCGTAGGCATCTGAATGTTCTTATCCTTTTTAACGGTAATGGCCGTAGCGTTCACCACGAAGAAGATCAACAGGAGGAACACCATGTCAATCATGGGGGACATATCCATTTCCCCGGTTTCTTCACTGGAAGCTATATTGGCTTTTTTCTTCCCCATAAGCTAATTTCGTTAAGATTCTCCGGCCCGTCTCCGCCTGGGGCGGAAGTTTCCGGGCCGGACCATAGGCTCGCCTGCGATCAGGCCAAGCCTTCGGGAATGCGGGCAAGCTGGGCTTCAGCGTTCACCACGTTGATGGAGGTATTCACCATTTCCTGCAGCGTTCCCACGCATTCGGCAACATGGGCGTTGGCAATGCCCTTCTGGAAGAAGAAGAATGGCGTGGCTATAATGGCGTTGATCAGCCCCCAGAACGTCGTCAGCAGGGCCACGGAAATGTCACCGGCAAGCTGGGTGGGGTCCGCCTGGCCCGCAGTGGCCAGCGTACCGAACGCACCCACCATCCCCTGCACCGTACCAAAGAGGCCGAGCATCGGAGAAATCTGCGCGCAAAGGGCAAGCATGTTGATCCACTTGAACACGGAACGGCTTTCATTGGCCGTAAAGTCGGCAATGGCGTCTTCGATGGCGTCCTTGCCAAGGTCTTCCGGACGGGTGGCGTCCACGTTCGGCAGGGCGTAGGCAACCAGGCGGCCCAGATAGGTGGGGCTGCCGGCAGCCACCTCAATGGCGGAGCGGATGCGGCATTCGGCCATCAGTTGAAGAAGGGTGACTTTCAGGTCTTCCGGGCAGAACTTGTCCTTTTTCAGGGCAACCATGTTGTAAATCACCAGGAAGACGATGAAGGCTTCCACCAGCATGATCGGAATCATGGTCCAACCACCGGCGATGATCCACTTGTCAAGCATGGTCTTTTCCTGCGGGCCGGCGGCTGCCGCATCCTGGGCAAAAGCCGACGTGGAAAATGCAGCCATCAGCACAGTAGCGAATGCAGCGAAACGGAAACCCAGTCTAAAAAGGTTCTTCATAATGTAAGTTATATGGTTGTTCGAAAAGATACTGGTGTATTAAAGCACGCAAATTCAGACTTGCAAGCATTCATTTTGGACTCTGTCAAAATTCAAACATCTGTAAACCCCTCCGTCCGGTTCAGCCGGCTGCAGATGGGACAGCTCCCTCCGCACCCTCTGGCGGGGCAGTATTCCCGGCCGTACAGCACGATGCGCAAATGGAGGTCCCCCCATGTGTTTTCAGGGTAAAGAGCTTTCAGATCGCGCTCCACGGCCTCCACCGTTTTCCCGCTGCTCAGCCCCCACAGGCGCGACAGGCGGAAGATGTGGGTATCCACCGGAAACGCCGGAACGCCGAACGCCTGCGCCATGACAACGGAAGCCGTCTTATGACCCACGCCGGGCAGTGATTCCAGCGCCTGGAAGTCGCAGGGGACCTGTCCGCCGTACTGCTCCGCCAGAATCCTGCTCAGGTTCACGATGGCGGAAGCCTTCCTCTCCGAAAGGCCGCAGGGGCGCACGATTTCACGCACGGCCTCCACATCCTGCCGGGCCATTTCCTCCGGCGTGGAAGCCAGGGCAAACAGGGCCGGAGTAACCAGGTTCACGCGCTTGTCCGTACACTGCGCGGACAAAAGAACGGCAACCAGCAGGGTATAGGGGTCATGGTGGGTAAGGGGAATGGGCGGATTTTCATACAGCCTCATCAATTCCTCCTGCACGACGGAGGCCCGTTCTTTCTTGTCCATGCCGCCAGAATACCATTCCGCGAACGCAGCGGAAAACAAAAAAACGCTCCGCCATCCATCGGGACGGCGGAGCGGCATGAAAGCGTTTTTGCGCGGAATTACTTGTCGGCCTTGGCGTACAGGCCCTTGGACACGCGGTGCTGAAGGGCGGCGTACATGGTGCGGCAGTGCTTGTAGCCCCGGCGGCTGCTGAGGACTTCCAGGCTGTTGGCCGGGTCTCCCCAGCGCACGATGGTCAGTTCCACGTAGCGGCGTCCCCAATCCTTCATCAGCTTTTTGCTGGGCTGGTAAATGTCAATGGTGCCCGTGCCCACCAGAGCGCTGCCGTAGTCGTCAACAACGTAGAGGTAGGGCTGGCCCTTGATGCGGAACGTGGTCCCCAGCGGATAGACGGACCAGTCCGCCGCCGCGCTGCGCACGGAAGACGTGTACTTCAGGGACGTGCCCACCGCATTGCGGGGGCCGTACGCCAAATGGTCGCGTTCGGAATGCGTGTAAGCCGTCGTGCGCACTACGCGGGTACGCTGGGACGGATGGTAAAACGGCATCTTGTGCTTGTCGCGCCCCAGTTTGGGCAGGCTGGAAGAGGGCATCGCCGAGCGGCTGGGCGCCAGAGGCTGAACAAATCCCGGCGATTTTTCACTTACGCGGGCCAGGACAAGAGTATCACTATCGGATTTCCCCGTGCCGGTGACGGCACCGTTTGTCGCACAGCTGCTGACAAACATCGCCATAACGGCGCAAGACAGGGTGGCAATTATTCGTAGATTCATGTGGTACGTGGTTAAAGCGCCACACACGCGGCAATCACGCCTGAAAAAAACCTTCTGGCCGCGTGCGGTGCCGACAAAAATCGGCAACGGCGGCTCTTGGTTACGAAATAATTTCAGCCTTGGCAAACTTTTTTTCTATACCACCTCTTGTAAACACAAAAAAATCCTTACCGCAACACATTAAAAATCAACAATATAAAAAACATGCCGCATTTTTGTCATATCATGACAAATAATATACTTCACGAATTCTCTTTTTCTATCATAGTACGACACACTTTTTTATTTTACATTAAATCCTTTTACAGTGAATGCGTTATTTACACAAAAAGCATTCAACCCTTCAAAAGTTTCCATAAAAAAGTTCAAGGGGGAAAGAGGCGGGAACTCCTGCATTGCTTAAAAACAGTGAACGAAATGCTGTATTCCCTTCCTGCAAATTCCCCTTCCGGCGAAGCGGCCGCATACCCAATGGGCTGTTGCATCCACAGGGAAATAGACTACAATTCCGGCCAAACATGTCCGCCGGCCTGCCCCAACACCTCACCCTTGACTATCTGCGCTCTTTGTTATCCAGGGGCGTGGAGCACGCGCCCGTGACGGAAGAGGCCCGGAAAGTCCTGAGGCAGTGGGTGATTGAGGCGCGCCGGCTGGCCCGGGGAGACATTCCCGCCTCCGCTCCGCCCGTTTCCGGAACGGAACATCCCCATCCTGCCGACATTCCGGAGAACTCCCAACCCGCTTCCGTGGATGAAATCTCCTTCGGCAACGAACTCAGAGCCATCCTCAACGGCGTGCATCCCGGAGGGACGGAAGAGGAACCCGCCGTTCCGCGCCACGTGGCCTTTGACCTGGAAGGGGAAACGGAAGAAGAAAAACTTGCCTCCCTCCGCGAACTGGTGTTGCACTGGCCCCCGCTCAAAAACCTGAATTCCCTGCGGGACACCCCCGTCTTTTCCTCCGGCAATCCCCGGGCGGACATCATGATGGTGACGGACGCTCCCGGACTGTATGAAGAAAAGCTGGGCAGGCCCCTGGCGGGACCGTCCGGGGAAAAGCTGGACGCCATGCTCCAGGCCATGGGCCTTACCCGTTCGGACATTTACCTGACCCACCTGGTCAAATTCCGTCCCTCCCTGCCCCGGCAGCTCACCAACAACCGCCCCCCCACCGACCGGGAAATAGAAATTTCCCGCCCCATCCTCCGGGAGGAAATCATGCTGGTGCGTCCGAAAGTGGTCGTCGCCCTGGGCGCCATCGCCGCCAGGGGAATCCTCCAATCCGGGGAAACGCCGCTTTCCGCGCTGCGGGGAACCTTCCACACGGCTTTCGACACACCCGTGCGCGTCACCTACAACCCCAGCTACCTGCTGCGGACGGAAGATATTTCGGAAAAGCGAAAGGTCTGGGAAGACATGCTGTGCGTCATGGAACGGGCGGGGCTCCCCATCTCCGACAAACAGCGTTCCTATTTCCTACCCAGAAAGTAACATATGGATTATTTAAACGCCATTCTGGAGCGCAAACGCGCCGACTTGAAAAAAATCCTTCCCCTGGAAGGCAAATTGCGGGCCTCCGCCATCCTGAGGAACGACTATGCGGGATTCAGGACCGCCGTGGACCTGGGCGAAGACCGCCTCTCCGTCATTCCGGAAATCTCCCGGGCCTATCCCGAGCAGGGGCTCCCGCATATGGACATGGACATCAGGCGCCAGTACTCCATGTTCGTGCAGGGCGGCGCGCAAGGCGTCTCCATAGCGGTGGAACCGCAGGTGTACGGCGGGTCCTGGGACATGGTATCCGCGATTTCCAAAATAAGTTCCATTCCCGTCATGGCGCGCGACGTCTTCATTCACCCGGTTCAAATCTGCCAAGCCATCGTCACCGGGGCGGACGCCGTCAACCTTCTCGTGGCGGCCGTTCCGGAAAAGGAGCTGGAACCCCTGTACCGCATGGCCACCGGCCTGGGGCTGGACGTGATGATGGAAGTCCATACCCTGAAAGAGCTTGAAGCCGCCATGGATATGGAAGCCGACTTCGTCTGCATCAACAATGCGGACCCGCACACCCTTCAGGCCAATCCGGCAGTCACGGAAAGGCTGATTGAAGAACTCCCCGCCTCCGTCACCGTTCTTTCCGCCGGCGGAATCCGCACCGTGGAAGACGCCCGCCGGATGCTGGATGCCGGTGCGAACGGAGTCATTCTCCAGGACGAACTGGCGCACCTGGACATTCCCCAGGAATTCATGGAAGCCATCCTGGCCCTGAGGGCGGAATAGCCCTTCCGGCCCTTTCCTGCACTATATATAATATAGTGTGGCGGATTCATGCCCGTTCTGGAAAAACCGCGGGCATGGATCCTTTTCGTTATCCCAATCATGCCCCATTTGAAACGGAACGGGACCGCGTCCTGTCTCACTTTTCGTATGGACATGACGAACTGCTCACATTGCCGGCATGATTCCGGCAAAAACGAGGCCCCGGAACAGGCTCTTACCCATTCTTCCTCACCCCACGGGAGCATGAATATGAAGGGAATGGACATGCCTCATTCCTCCCCTGGCCCTGCGGACCCAGGCCCCTCCCCTTCCGGCGCCGTTTACACCTGCCCCATGCATCCCCAAATCCGGCAGAACCATCCCGGTTCGTGCCCCATCTGCGGCATGACGCTTGAACCCGTTCTTCCTTCCGCCGCCCCGCAGGACAACAGGGAACTGGACGACTTCCGCAGGCGCTTCTACATTTCCCTCCCGCTGGTGATCGTGCTCTTTGCCATTTCCATGGGCGGCCACATCGCCGCATGGCTGAATCCGGGGGTGCAGAACTGGGTGGAACTGCTGCTGGCCGCCCCCGTAGTCCTGTGGGCGGGCAAGCCTCTGCTGATCCGTGGCTGGGAATCCGTTAAAACGCGCAATCCCAATATGTGGACGCTGATCGGAGCCGGAACTTCCGTCGCCTTCCTATACAGTCTGGCGGCTACGGTCGTGCCCGGATGGTTTCCCGCGGTCTTCGCCCGCGACGGCCACGTACCCGTGTATTATGAAGCGGCGGCCATCATCATCTCCCTGAGCCTGCTCGGGCAGGTCCTGGAATTGAAGGCCAGGTCCCGCACGGCGGAAGCCATCAGGTCGCTGATGAACCTGGCCCCCTCCACGGCGCACCTCGTGCTGCCCAACGGCGTGGAGAGCGACATTCCCCTGAAGGAAGTCCAGCCCGGCGACGTGCTGAGGGTGAAACCGGGAGAAAAGATTCCCGTGGACGGCATCCTGAAGGACGGAGGGAGCGATGTGGACGAATCCATGCTCACGGGGGAACCCATTCCCGTCACCCACGTTCCCGGAGACACCTTGATCGGCGCCACGCTGAACACCACGGGCACCTTCACCATGACGGCTCGGGAAGTGGGGGACGGCACCGTACTGGCACGCATCGTCAGCCTGGTGGCCCAGGCCCAGAGGACGAAGGCCCCCATGCAGCGGCTGGCGGACAAGGTGGCGCGCTACTTTGTCCTTGCCGTGGCGGCGGTCGCCATACTCACATTCTTCGTCTGGGGATTCTGGGGACCGCAGCCGAGCTGGCCGCACGGGCTGGTGAACGCCGTGGCCGTCCTGATTGTGGCATGCCCGTGCGCACTGGGACTGGCTACCCCCATGTCCATGATGGTGGCCTCCGGAAAGGCGGCCTCCCTGGGCATCCTGTTCCGGGACGCGGCTTCCCTGGAAACCATGCACAAGGTGGACACCCTGGTCATGGACAAAACCGGAACCCTCACGGAAGGCAGCCCCTCCCTCGTCAACGTCACCACGGCAGGCGGCATGAATATGGACAAGCTGCTTGCCCAATGTGCCTCCCTGGAACAAGGCAGCGAACATCCCATTGCGCGCGCCTTCGTCCAGAGGGCGCGGGATGAAAAACTCCCCTTGGACTCCGTTGCGGACTTCCAGTCCTTCCCCGGCGGGGGTGTGGCCGGAACCATCCAGGGCAGCAAGGTATCCCTGGGTACCGGGGACATGATGCAGAAACAGGGCGTGGACATCTCCTCCCTGGCTCCGTGGGTGGATGAACAGCGCCGGCAGGGCCGCGTGACCGTTTTTGCCGCGCTGGACGGACAGGCGGCGGGGGCGTTCTCCCTGGCGGACAAAATCCGCGACAACACGCGCAGGGCTCTTGCGGACCTGAAGGCGCGCGGAATCCGCATCATCATCGCCTCCGGAGACGCGCCGGCAACGGTGGAAGCCGTGGCGCAGGAACTGGAAATTCCCGAATACCACGGAGGCATGTCCCCGGCGGACAAGCAATCCCTGGTCTCCAGCCTCAAAAAGCAGGGAAGCGTGGTTGCCATGGCCGGCGACGGCGTGAACGATGCCCCCGCGCTGGCGGAGGCGGACGTGGGCATCGCCATGGGAACGGGATCGGACGTAGCCATGCAGAGCTGCGGCGTCACGCTGGTGAAGGGGAACCTGCTGGTCATCTCCAAGGCCTTCGCCCTTTCCACCGCCACCGTGAACAACATGAAGTCCAACCTGGGCTTTGCCTTCATATACAACGCACTGGGCATCCCCATAGCCGCGGGCGCCCTTTATCCCTTCTGGGGCATCCTGCTCTCCCCGGTCATTGCGGCGGCGGCCATGTGCCTGAGTTCCGTTTCCGTCATTCTCAACGCCCTGCGCCTGCGGCATTTTTCATGACGCCGCCAAGTCCCGCTCTCCAAACGCTCCGCAAAGGCGCGTGATTTCCGGAACTTCACCTTCCCGGTACAGCACTTCCACAATATCGTAGCGGAAGGGAACCGTGTCCGGAAGCTGGCGCAGCCATTCAGCCGCTCCCTGGCGGATCAGGGCGCGCTTGCGGGCATTCACGGCCCGGCGCGCTCCCCCGTAGCCGCCATGCGTGCGCGTCTTCACCTCCACAAAGACAAGACAGGCTCCGTCACGGCACACCAAATCAATTTCACCTCCGCGGACGGGACGCCAGTTCCTCCGTAAAACGGAACAGCCAGCCGCGCGCAGGAAGGAGGCCGCAGCCAGCTCCCCGTAAGCGCCCAGCCAGTCCGTCCCACGCCCCTCCCTATTCAGGCAGGGACAATTCCATCTGTGAAACAGGCGCAAACGAGCGGCGATGCAGCGGACAAGGCCCATGCTTCCGCAGGGCCTCCATGTGAACCTTGGTGCCATACCCCTTGTGTTTTGCAAAACCGTACTGCGGAAACTCGGCGTCCGCCTCCGTCATCATCCGGTCCCGCGTTACCTTGGCCAGCACGCTGGCGGCGGCGATGGACAGGCTTCTGCCGTCCCCCTTCACAATGGCGCGGTGCGGCACGGGCAGTCCCTTCACGGGGAGGCCGTCCACCAGGCAGAAATCCGGCCGCAGGGAAAGCCCCTCCACGGCACGGGCCATCGCCAGATGAGTGGCGCGCAGAATATTGAGCCGGTCGATCTCCTCCGTGGAGGCACTGCCCACGGAGCAATGCACGTCCGCACGTTCCAGCAGGGCGGCAAACAGGGCCTCCCGTTTGGCGGCGGTAAGCTGCTTGGAATCGTTCAGGCCGGGAAGGCCTTCCAGATGCTCCGGCAGAATCACGGCGCCGGCCACCACGGGACCGGCCAGCGGGCCGCGTCCGGCCTCGTCCACCCCGGCCACGTGCAGAAAGCCGGAAGCCCGCGCCTCCGTTTCAAAGCTCATGTCCGGGTGTGATCTTTCCGCCATGGGATTATTTCTCCTCCTGTTCCTCCGGCAGCCTGGTCAGCAGAATCTGCGTGATCCTTCTGCCGTCCGATCCCGTCACCACAGCCCGGTAACGGCCTATCTTCAATTCCTCCCCTTCCTCCGGAATATGCCCCAGCTGGCTGATCATGTAGCCGCCCAGCGTGGTCACGCCCGGACAATCCAGGTCCATTTCCGGCAGGTAGTCCGCCAGGTCAAACAGGGTGACGGCGCCGTTCACGGCATAAGTATCCTTGCCCGTCTTGACGAATTCCCGCATTTCCTCCCGGTCAAACTCGTCCTGAATGTCATCGCCCACGATCTGTTCCAGAATGTCGTCCAGGAACACGAGGCCGATGGAATCCCCGAACTCGTCCACCACCAGGGCAAAATGGGCGTGCTCCTTCAAAAAGAAAGTCAGCAGGCTGTCCAGGGGCATCGTATCCGGCACCACGCGCAATTCCCGCTTCACGCTCATCAGGTCCGGATTATCCTGGCCCACGAGCTTGAGCAGGTCCTTCACGTGCACCCACCCCTTCACCTCGTCCAGATGGTCTCCTTCCACCAGCGGAAAGCGGGTATGCCATGATTCCCGCGCCAGGGCCCAGTTCTCCTCAAAGGGAGCCGTCAGGTCCATGACGTCCACTTCGGAACGCGGCGTCATGACGTCCTTCACGCACATATCGTTCAATTCAAGGGCGTTCTTGGAGATTTCCGCCTCCTGCCGGGTCAGTTCGCGGGAGCGTTCGCTCTCCTCCACCAGGTACATCAGTTCATCCGTGCTGTGCACGGTGCACGCCGCCGCGCCGGGATCAATTCCGAGCAGGTATTTCATGATAAACCGGGCGATTCCGTTGGTCAGGCCGAGAATGCCCGTATATTTGAACACCCCATAAAAGGAATACAGCAGGGGGGCCACCGCCATGACAGACTTGCCGGGATGCCGGACCGCCATGCACTTAGGAAGAAATTCCCCCAGAACCACATGGCAGCAGGCAAAGAAAAGGAAGGTGAGAACCAGGGCCGCCCAGTAAACGGGTGCGGAGGCTTCCAGGCCCAGGGAGTACAGAAAGGGTGCCGTCAGCTCCGCCACGAACGGAGCGCCCAAAAAGCCCAGGGCCAGGGAGGAAAGCGTGATGCCTATCTGGCAGGCGGACAAATACAGGTCCAGGTGCCTGACCGCCTTTTTAGCGAGGACCAGCTTCCTCCTCGTCCGCGCCGTGGCGCCTTCCTCAGCGTGCAGCTGGCTTTCGCGGACTTTCATCAGGGCGAACTCGCTCGCCACGAAAAACGCATTCAATAATAAGAAAAGGACAAGGCCGGCCACTGCCAGCGCTATCCCACCCAGCGCCGGTTCAATAACCGGCACTTCAGCGGCCCCGGAGGCCGCAAGAATACTCAGAGGGTCTGGATCACTCATTCCGTTGGATTTAAAATACGGGAAAAACCGTTCTCATGCACACGCTTTGTACGTCACAATTTTTCATAAACACCCTTGTCCCGTTTTTCCAGCACGGTAAAGCCGGCGGCCTTGGCGTCGGAAACGGACAGGGGCTTGGTGATTTCCGGGACGTTCACCCGGCTGATCACCTTGCGCACCGGGTGCTTGCATACCAGGCACTTTTCGAGCGGCGCACGGTCCACGGGCCTCCGCAATTCGAAACCGCGGCGGCACACCGGACAGGACTGTCCGGGATCGTCGGGGTGTTCGGAAATGTACTCGTATATGGGCATAGCAAAACGCTAGGCTAAATAAAAATCAGCCTAGCGTCAAAATCTTTGTAAGGCTGCAACCTTTTCCCCTCTTACCAGCTGGACTTGGTCACACCGGGGATCATGCCGGCGTTGGCCAGTTCGCGGAAGGAAATACGGGAAAGCTTGAAGCGGCGGATGAATGCACGGCGGCGGCCCGAAACAAGGCAGCGGTTGACCATACGGGTCGGGCTTGCATTGCGGGGCAACATGGTTAAACCGATATAATCCTTCTCAGCCTTCAATTGCTCGCGCAGCTCTGCGTAGCGCTTGACGGTGTCAGCCTTTTTCTTGTCTCTTGCTATCCAGCTCTTCTTAGCCATAAGTTCGGCGGAATAAGTAGAGGCCCCACGGTGAAAAATCAAGCGCTTTTTTTCAATTTCATCAAATTCAAGCTGTTTTCAATGTCATCCGGCCTTTTCCCGTCCATGCATCTATGACCCTGAATGCCTGCTTCTTCCATAAACGTACCGCGTAACACGCCGGCGGGGAACCCCTTCCGGGAAAGGACTCCCGGAATTGCTTAACACTTCCTAACCATCTCCGGAACTCCCGCTTCCCCGCCCTTCCGGGAAACCTTCCTTCTTCTTCTTTTCTCTTCCTGTTCCCTCCCCGGCCCCACCCTGGCGGACCAGGGCAAAAACTCCGCCCATCCCCTCCCGCCCCTTCCGGAAGGGAATATTGAAAAAAGGACGCCGTACAAGACGATTTTGTCCTTTCCACCGGAAAGGGAATGGGGCATCATGGCGGCGCACACTAATCACTGACGTACATGAAAATCGTAGTTGCATACTCTGGCGGCCTTGACACCTCCGTTCTTCTGAAGTGGCTCAAGGAAAAGTACAATGCCGAAATCATCGCATACTGCGCGGACGTAGGCCAGGCCGAAGAACTTGACGGCCTGGAAGAAAAAGCCCTTGCGACGGGCGCCTCCAAATGTTTCATCGGCGACCTCAAGGAAGATTTCGCCACCAATTACATCTTCCCGATGATGCAGGCCAACGCCCTGTACGAAGGCCGCTACCTGCTGGGCACCTCCATAGCGCGCCCCTGCATCTCCAAGGACATGGTGGACCTGGCCATCCGGGAAGGAGCGGACGCCATCGCCCACGGCGCCACCGGCAAGGGCAACGACCAGGTGCGCTTTGAACTGGCCGTGAACGCCCTGGCACCCAACATCAAGGTCATCGCCCCGTGGCGCGACCCCGAATTCCGCAAGCAGTTCCCGGGCCGCACGGAAATGATCGCCTATGCGGAATCCCACGGCATTCCGATCCGCCAGTCCCTGAAAAAACCGTACTCCATGGACCGCAACCTGCTTCACATCTCCTTTGAAGCGGGCATGCTGGAAGACACCTGGTACGACGGCACCACCCCGGCCGACCGTGAAATGTACAAGCTTTCCGTCTCTCCGGAAGACGCCCCGGACCAGGCCGAATACATCCAGCTCCTCTATGAAAAGGGCGACGTGGTCGGCATTCAGTACGACGGACTCGCCGGCCTGCTGAAAGAACTGGACGTCACCCCCCGCGGCGAACGCGACGGCTACACCCTGCTCAGCCCGCTGGGCGTCATGTACGTGCTCAACGCCCTGGGCGGCAAGCACGGCATCGGCCGTGTGGACATTGTGGAAAACCGCTTTGTGGGCATGAAAAGCCGCGGCATTTATGAAACGCCCGGCGGCACCATCCTGCTGGCGGCCCACCGCGACATTGAGACCATCACCATGGACCGCGAAGTGCAGAAAGTGCGCGACTCCCTCATTCCGGAATACGCCACGCTGGTGTACAACGGCTTCTGGTTCGCGCCGGAACGCGAGGCCATCCAGGCCCTGGTCACCAAATCCCAGGAAACCGTCAACGGCGAAGTGCGCCTGAAACTCTACAAGGGCAACGTCATGTACGCCGGACGCCGTTCTCCGCAGTCCCTGTACTCCGAAGAAATCGCCACCATGGAAGGCGGTCACGAAGAACTGTACAACCAGGACGACGCCGAAGGCTTCATCCACCTCAACGGACTGCGCCTGAAGCAATTCAGCCGCGTCAACAAACCTTACGGGCACTAAAGCCCCCGGCATCTTGCCAGCCGCCTGGAAAAGCATTTTTCCGGGCGGCTTTTTATTTATTGATAGAGGAAATTGTCCCTGCCGTACTATTCATGATGCACACTTTCCTGCGACTCTTCCTGCAGACGGCCCTTTTGATGACCGCCGGCCTATCCCAGGCAGCCGTAACCCCGCCCAAACCCAACATCATCCTCATTTATGCGGACGACATGGGCATGGGGCTGCTGGGATGCTACGGCGAGAGCCTCGTCAAAACACCCAACATCGACCGTCTTGCCGAACAGGGCATCATGTTCACCAGGTGCTACAGCAGCCAGTACTGCTGCCCGGCGCGCGCCTCCCTGCTCATGGGCGTGCATGACAGCCACTCCAAATCCTACTCGGAAACTCCCGGCGGCCTGGTCATCACGGCGGAAAAACAAGGCTGGAGCAATGAGGAATTTGAACAAAAGGCCGCCCAGAGGGCAGGCATCAAGCCCACCCCGCAGGAAGTATTCCTCCCGGAAATGCTGAAAAAGGCCGGCTACGTCACAGCCCAGTTCGGAAAACTGGACTGGGGCTTCACCACCTGGCACGGGGAATTGCAGCGCCACGGCTGGGACCACTACGTAGGCTACATGGACCATGTGCGCGCCCACGGCTACTATCCCTCCTTCCTCTGGAAAAACGGAGAACGCCTGCCGCTGGAAGGAAACACGCACGCCGATGCGGGAAAAACTCCGGAAAACTACTCCCAGGGTGCTACGGAAAAACGCCGCGGCAACCGTGAGGGCAAAGTCACCTACGCCCCGGACGTCATGCTGCGGGAAACCCTCAAATTCATGGAGGAAAACCGCAAAAAGCCCATGTTCATCTTCTTCTCCACCAACCTTCCCCACGGACCGGTGGACATCCCCCCCGCGGAAAACGTCTATGCCGGGAACCCTGAAATACGCAAGGCCTACGCCAACGCCTCCGGCGGCAACAAGGAATGCGGCGCGGCGGCGGAGGAATACGCCTCCATGGTGGACAAGCTGGACAGGCAGGTGGGGGCCATCGTCGCCCAGGTGCACAAGCTGGGCCTGGAGAAACGCACCATGATCATCTTCGCTTCCGACAACGGGCATGAAATCTACTACCGCACGGACAAGGGCCGCGGCCGCGGCCTCGACTACCACGGCGGGATAGTGGATAAAAACGGGGAACTGCTGGACGTCTTCCGCGGCAACCGCGGGAAAGTGGGCCTGAAAAATGCCATGGTCAACTTGGCGGGACTCAAATGGACCAACCACGAAGGAGGCATCCGCGTTCCCATGATCGTTTCCTGGCCGGGAACCCTCCCGCACGGAAAAGTCTGCCACAGCCTGGTGGCCAATTACGACCACATGGCCACCTTTGCCGACCTGGCCGGAGTCCGCATGCCTGAGGGCAAGGATGCCGTCTCCTACAAAAACATGCTGCTGGGCAAACCGGGCAAATTGAGGGACTACATCGTCATCGACCACACGGTCATCACCGGAGACGGCTGGAAACTGACCATGAAAAACGGCCAGTGGCTCCTGTTCCAGATCAGCAGGGACCCGGAAGAAAGGAACAATCTGGCGGAAAAACAGCCAAAACAACTGGAACGGCTCCAGGCCATTTACAAAAAGGAAGTGGGCAGTCCGCGGAAAGACAGGTAATAGGGAGAAATCTCCGCGGCTTTCCATTCCTTTCCGCTTTTTTGCTGGTTGAAACTTCCCCATTCCGCAGGTAGAGTGCCCCGGTGAACAGCAACCTCTCCAACTCGCGCCAGGCCGCCCTGGCCTGCCTGACGCGCTGGCATGAAGGCCGCGCCTTTGCGGAAACCCTGGTGGACCGGGAATGTTCGCGGCTCTCCCTGTCCCCGGCGGACAGGCATCTGGTCCAGGCCCTGGTCTTCGGCGTTCTGCGCAACCAGAGCTGGCTGGACCACGTGATCGGCACGTTGCGCCAGGGCAGGCTGGACATGAACGTGCGGCTCATTCTCCAACTGGGACTGTGCCAGCTCTTTCTGCTGGGCATGGCGGACCATGCCGCCGTGTATGAAACCGTCAATCTGGCGCCGTCCCGCCTGCGGGGGCTGGTCAACGCCATTCTGCGCAATGCGCTGCGGAAGGAAAAAGCCATTCTGGCGGAACGGGAAAAACTCCCCCTCCACATCCTTTATTCCACCCCGCGATGGCTTGTGGAAAAATGGACGGCCCAGTTCGGGCCGGAAGCCGCCCGGAAGCTCCTTCAATGGAACAACACCACGCCGCGGCTCTACGTGCGCGCCAATTCCCTCATTCCCTTGAATGGCCCCCCGGAGGGCCTCGTCCCGCTCGGCGGCGCTCCCGGCTGGTTCTCCGTGGAAGGCCTCCTGCCGCTGAAAGACATCAACTCCGGCGCCCTGTACGTAGCGGACCCCTCCACCCGCTACGCCATCGACCTGCTGGCGCCGCAGCCGGATGAGGAAATCCTGGACGCCTGCGCCGCCCCCGGAGGAAAATCCGCAGCCATCATCGCCGCCACCGGAGGAAAAGCGCGCCTCACCGCCACGGATCTTCACGAACACCGTCTGCCTGTCCTGCGGGAAAATCTGGCAAGGTACGGTTCCCCCTCCGTGACCACGGCCCAGGCGGACTGGGCCCAGCCCTGCCCTCCGGAATGGGAAAAGCGTTTCGACGCCGTGCTGCTGGACGTTCCCTGCTCCAACACGGGCGTCATCCAGCGGCGCGTGGACGTACGCTGGCGCCTGAATCCGGAGGAAATCCGGCGGCTGGCCGCCCTCCAGCGGACCATTCTGGAAAACGCCTCCCGCGCCGTCAGACCGGGAGGAAGGCTTGTTTATTCCACCTGTTCCATTGACGCGGAGGAAGACGGACTGCTGGTCCGGGAATTTCTGAAGGACCACCCGGAATGGACCCTGAAGGAAGAAAAACTCGTCCTTCCGCAGGAGGAAAAATCGGACGGAGCATATGCGGCCCTCTTGATCTGTGCTTGACCTCGGCCCCGATTTGTCAACAATGCCTGCTCCTGATTAATTCATTCCATTTATGTCCCGCAAACCAATTATTGCCGCCAACTGGAAGATGAACATCGGCCCCGCTGAAGGCGCCCAATTCATCGAAAGCTTCAAAACCATCCTCAAGGGGAAGGACGTCGCCTGCGACACCGTGATCGTTCCCCCCTTCACCACCATCCCCTCCGTGCTGAACGCCCTGGGCGGCTGCGGATGCATCGCCATCGGCGCCCAGAACGTGTCCCAGTATGACAACGGAGCCTACACCGGTGAAATCTCCACCAGCATGCTCCAGGAGCTGGGCCTCAAGTACGTGGTGCTCGGCCACAGCGAACGCCGCCAGTACTTCGGTGAAACGGACGCCATCATCAACGCCAAGATCAAGAAGGCCATCGCCGCCGGAATCACCCCGATCTTTTGCATCGGAGAAACCAAGGACGAACGCCTGGGAGGCATTCTGGAACCCGTGCTGGAAATCCAGCTCAAGGGCGGTCTCAAGGACCTGACGCCGGAAGAAGTCGCCAACCTGGTCATTGCCTATGAACCCGTCTGGGCCATCGGCACCGGCCTGACCGCCACTTCCAAGGAAGCCCAGGAAGCGCACGCCTTCATCCGCAAGGTCGTTGCGGACGTCTTCGGCGCGGACACCGCCGCCAGGGTACGCATCCAGTACGGCGGTTCGGTGAAGCCGGAAAACGTGGAAGAACTCATGGCCCAGCCGGACATCGACGGCGCCCTGGTGGGCGGCGCGTCCCTGAAGCCGGAATCCTTCGCCGCGCTGGTCACAGCCGCCAAATAAGCGGCGTCGCACCATTCCTTTTTACCACCAGGCCGGTCCCTCCGGGGGCCGGCCTTTTCCGTTTCCGGGGAACATGCCCCCGCCGTCTCCGTCCCGGATGCACGGTTTGGCAAAAGGCTCCTGAGCGGCGCGGTGCCCATGCCTTACACGGGCAGAATGCACCGGCCTCCCTGCGGACAGGCACGTTCCTGGGGAGGGACGGGAACCACGTCTTTCCGGAAAAAAGGCGTTCCTCATCGTCATCGCGGCCCATAAAAAGGCGGAATCACGGCGGCGGCGCTGGCGGGGGCCTGAGGCATCCGCTCCGTGAAGCCGGTATCCCGCCTTTCCCTGTGTCATATCCGGGGACGGGTTCCCGGTAATATCCGTCGGAATATTTCATAAGACACTCACATGCCATCAGGACAGCCGCCCATGCCGCCGATTGGAAACAGGCGCGGCTTTTCACCGGCGGAAACAGTTTCTGGCTTTTCAAGCGGCGGCAATCATGTACAATGGCAGGAAATCATGAAAGCCCGCTCATTTACCTCACGCAGCAAAGGTTTCACGCTCATTGAAGTTCTCGTGGTCATCGCCATCCTCGCCCTGCTGTCGGGCATTTCCTACACGGTATATTCCCACGCCACGGAAACGGCGGCACGGACGCGCTGCACGGACAACCTTCACAGGCTGAGCGACTTGGGCAAGGAATTCGCGGCCCAGAACGGGGGCAAGCTTCCCTCCAGCGGCATGAAGGACAGCCTCCTGAGCGCCAAGGCCTGCCGCAACTGGTGGGACGCCCTGGCCCCCATCGTCAACGCCGGCCAGCCGGACCTGATCCCCCTCACGGACAAGGAGCCCCACATGCTCCCGGACACCTTCCGCTGCAAGAATGACAAGCACCTTACTCACTTCAACTCCAGCGACCCCAACCAGCCCGCCGGACCGGACACCGTCTCCTATACCAGCTGGCTGGACAACCGGAAGGGCCGCCCCATGAACGTAGCCCGCGGCCAGGCCCTGAGGAACAAGCCGTGGCTCAGCGACGGCAACCCCATTGACGGCCGCAGCGTCATCACCTCGCAGGACTTTGATGAAATCGTGGTTCCTGCTCTGGAACGCCACCAGGGAGCTATCATGGTACTTTACGCAGACGGAAAAATAGCGCCCGTTGAGGACCCCACGTTTGAAAAAGTCACCAAGGACTCGTAAGAAACTCTTCTCCCCTCCCGGAAGGCCCGTTCTGCGGTCCGGAAGCCGGAAAGTGATGGAATTTTCTTCCTTCTCCCGCTGATTCGCCTTTACGAATACGGGATAATCATTAAGGTTAGCGTTCAGATGAACCCGTATACCCCCTTTGAGCATCCGTATGAAATGATACCGTTGCATGTGGCGGGGTACATCCTGGGTTCCGTTCTGCTGCTCGGCCATCTGTTCGCCCTGGTGAAAAGACAGCAAACGCAGGCGTTCCTGCTGGCTTCTCCGCGCAACCATCTGCTCGCCCAGATTCTGCTGGCGGTGGGCCTGTTCTGGTTCTTCCTGCTGGTGGCTCCCCAGGGACTGGGAATCCTGAGTTCCCTCCGCGTGGATCTGGCGGAATTCGAGGGCATCCGGTGGCTGCTCCAGCTTGCGTGCCCCGTCTTTCTGGTTCTGATGATCACCCAGGTGAAAAACCTTCTCTTCCCGCGGGCTCTCGGCCTCTTCGGGCTGATGGTGGCCTCCCCCCTCCTCTTTGCCGCCTATCTGAAAGATCCGGTCACGCGCCTGCTCATCCCCGTCTGGTGCTACATCGTTATCTTCCTCTCCCTCCTCTGGATAGGAAAACCCTATCTCTACCGGGACATGGTCAACAAAATCTGTTCCAAACCCTCCTGGTGGACTCCCCTTTGCCTGGGCGGCATGGCCTATGGAGCCGCCATCCTGCTCTGCGCCATTCTGTGGTGGTAGTACGGACTGAATCCTGACGCCGGATCCGGCACTTTTCACCGCCGGAATCCTCATGGTTCCCGCGGAAAACAAGATTCCGGGGAAAGCGGGCTGATGACCGGGAACGGCGGCAACACCCTTCGGAAAAAAGGAAAAACGGAATATCCGGCATACTCTCATACAGCCATGCCATGGACAGCAAACGCCCTGCATGTTTTTCCCGTTCCGGCGCACCGCCGGCATGCTCCGGCTGTTCCTTCTCGAGCCGCTTAAAGAAGGCTGGCAGAAAATGCTTTTATTCTCTCACATGATTTCCTATACCTCCCTTATGCGCTGTTCAATCCGGCTTATCTCCTGCCTGGCAATAGCCTTTGCTTCCCTGCAAGCCGGCCACGCCGCCCGGCCCAACATTGTCCTCATCCTGGCCGACGACATGGGCTGGTCCGATCTGGGCTGCTACGGTTCTGAAATACCCACCCCCAGCATCGACTCCCTCGCCAGGCAGGGCATGCAGGCCACAAGGTGCTACACGGCTTCCCGCTGCTCCCCCTCCCGCGCCTCCATCATGACCGGGTGCGAGCCCCACAAGGTGGACGTGGGCCTGCTGGATGACGACAGCGGCCGCCCCGGCTACCGGGGACGCCTGAAGCCGGACATTCCCACCCTGCCGGAACTGCTGAAAAAAGCCGGCTACCGCACCTACCTGTCCGGAAAATGGCATCTGGGGAAAGTCCGGGGGACCTACCCCTGGGACCGCGGCTTCGACCGCTACCGCGGCCTTCTGGGCGGCGCGGCGGACTATTACAGGCCCATGCCGGACCGTCCCTTCGGAGAAGACGGCAGACTGCTCAAGCCGGAAGACCTGCCCGATGACTTCTACATGACGGAGGACATCACCAAGACCGCCCTGGCATACATTGACGATGCCGCCAGGGCCAAGGCTCCCTTCTTCCTTTATGTGGCCTACACGGCTCCGCATACACCCCTCCAGGCCCCCAGGGGGGAAATAGAAAAAATGCTGCCCCTGTATGAAGGCAAATCTCCCGGCTCCATTGCCGCCAAACGGCTGGAAAACCAGAAACGCCTGGGCATCGTCCCCCCTTCCGCCAAGCTGGGGATGCACAACAAATTCAATCCGGCCGGCTATGAAAAAACTTCTGCGGAACGCAAGGAATACATAGCCGAATGCATGGCCACCTACGCCGCGCAAATCTCCATCATGGACCGGGGCGTCGGGAAAATTCTGGAATCCCTGGACCGCCACCATCTCAGCGGTAACACAATCGTCATGTTCCTGTCGGACAACGGAGCGACGGCGGAAATGCCGCAAAACAACAAAAACAAAAAAACCGCGCTGCCCATCGGCCCGCTGGGGGAAGTCGGCTGCCGGGACGGCTACGGCCCCATGTGGGCGGCCGTATCCAACACGCCCTACCGCCAGTACAAGATTGAAACCTTTGACGGCGGTCTCTCCGCCCCCTTCATCATCCGCTATCCCAAGGTCCTGCGTTCCGGAACACGCTATCACTCCCCGTTCCTGCTCCAGGACATCGCCCCCACCTGCCTCACCTGGGCCAAACTGCCCGTCCCCGGCCACATGGACGGCAAGCCGCTCAACTCCTATTGGTCCAAACCCGCTTCCATTCCGCCGGAAAAGGTATGGGACAGCATTCCCAACACCTGCCCTCCCCGCACCATCTTCTGGGAGCACCAGAGAAACCGCGCCGCCCTGACGGACAAATTCAAGCTGGTGGCTCCCAACCGGGGTCCCTGGCAGGTTTACGATATCAGGGACAGGACGGAACAGAACAATCTGGCTCCCCGACACAAGGCTCTGGTGGAACAACTCTCCGGGCAGTACAGGAAGTGGGCGCAGGAAACGCATGCCGAATAATCCCCCCACTCCCGCAAGTCAGGAAAAACCTGCCAGGACCGGAACACCTCCTTTCTCCGGCCTCCCCGGTTGAAACGCCTCTTGCGGGAAAATCGTGATTGATCCGGAGCTATCCCCCTTTCGGACAGTCCTTACTGGAAACTCTCCGGAAACCGTTTCTCCGGACACCCGGAATACATCCAGAGGAAGTTCCCGTTAAAAAAAGGCATTATTAAACAAGTCTCCGGGGCTTCCTCCATTCACCGGAAAACGCAGAGACGGGCTTTCCCAAAAGCGCGGTTCCTCCGGGAAAAACACCGCCCCCGTTTGAACGTTCATGCAAGCGTTATCTTCCCCGGAACAACAGATGTACAGGACTCCAAGGAAGAAGAAACAGCGCAAAAATACCTTTCTCGTTACTTTATCAAAATAAAAATTCACGGAATAGTGAATAATTTGCAGAAAACGAAATTTATTCGCGGTTCCATGAAAAGCAGCCCATTCCTCCTTGCAAGACGGTGTGCACCTCTGTCTTTATTCTCCCGACTTTTCGGGAGATACTGTCCACCTGACAAGATTTCCTCACTGGCCGGAGACATGAAAAAAGAAAGGAAAAAAGCACATGCCGGATCAGTAATTCCTCCGTGATGTTATCATCCCTTATATTTTCATTCTCAATAATTCTCACAAAAAGCCCCCTTGGACCGGAATTCATGAAAAAACTGCTGTTCCGTCAAGTGTGCATCGCGCAGTTTCCCTTGGCAAACAGCCTGCCGATCTTCTTCCCTTCCCTTGCAAAAGTTGCAAGGATGAGACCTGTTTTTACCGCTGCGTTTCCAAAACCGACAATTCTTCCTTTTTTCTAACAATTATTGAAACTACAGAAGCATTCCGTTTCAAGATGACATAGTATTAGAATACTTCTAAATTAAGAAAAACTCATTGATTATAAATACAGTTTAATTAAACTTTCATGAGTCTTCTTTCAGATGAATGCTTCATTCTTCATATTCAAATCTTAAATTATTTTTACAATATGGAATATTTTTGAAATATAAGCACCAAAGATTTTTTTAAATGTATTTTGTGCAGAATGCCCCCCTGAATTTCCTCTCTCCTGCATGTCGCCATGTCTAAAGAAACCAATAACTCTTTCCTCAAAAAAGCGAACATATTCCAGCCCATTCTGGTGGTCTTCATCTCCATCGTCGGCGGCACGCCGATAGAAAACGGCCATACCGGGAAAATCATTATTCTCATCATTCTGGGTCTTGCTTTCATCGTCTGGCATGTGGAATGCCAGCTCATGCTCAATAAAAAAGGGGATGAAGAAGAACAGTCCTGTATCCGCAAACGCCAGACTGCGGCCCTCTATGAAAAGGCATGTACCGCCCTCAGCAAAGAATATGAAAACTTTGCCAACAAATTGGACGGCTCACGGGAGATGCCCTGGGACTTCAGCCAGGGGAGCGGGTTCCTGTGCTCCACGATTGCCGCGGCATTGGCGGAATATAAAAAATCCCTCATTTTCGAAGTGCTTTACATCAAGGCGGAAAAGACGGGAGATCAGACTCTGCTCAGCGTAGCTGGATACGCCCAGGGAGACCATAATGACGGCACTCCGTCCATTCTGGCACAACTGCCGCGGCCGGTCACCAATACCCCTTCCATGCTGGATGAACAGCTATTCCTGGAACACCGTCTCAATCCCCTGGTTCTCTCCACGCCTCGCCAGGTGGCGCGCTTTTTCTTCCGCAAGCGCAACCAGCCTCCGGAGAAAAAATATCTGCAATACATTGCCGTTCCCGTGGTGTGCCACAGGAATGAAATCGTGGGCCTGATTGAAGTGGCCGTGAAGAAAACCCCGCTTCTGTCTCCGCCCGTGGTTCTGGAAGACCATGAACTGGCCGTTGTCAAATCATGGCTGTACCACCTGAAAAACCACTTTCTGCTGTTTCATAAAATAGAAAAAAGCCTGGCCGGAAAGGCAAGCCGCCCGAACTTTCCGAAAGACCGGGATTCCTGCGCCTGACGCCCGGTTCCCCCGGTTCATTCAGAAAACAGGGCCTTGAGGAACATTTTCATAAGCCTTCCGGCCCGTATAACCGATAAAAAAACTCCGCGGGGAATGATTCCCGCGGAGTTTCGATTTGGAAAAGAGGTGGTACTTGGACCGGGACTCGAACCCGGGACCAATAGATTAAAAGTCTACTGCTCTACCAACTGAGCTACCCAAGCACTTTACCCTTGCTGGAAGGGCGGGAGCAGTAAACACCACCTTTCTGCACATGGCAAGAGCAAAATGGGGCACGGAATGAAAAAAAATCAGGACTCCATGCAGGCCTGCCACCGGGTGCGCCATTCCGCCGGAATGCGTACGGGACGGCCCTGGGGCATCTGCACGAAGGCGAGCTTCTGATGCGCTCTTACCAGCAAATCGTCGTTGGAAGCGCGGCGCATCTCGAAATCACACCAGAAACTGGCCCTTTCCACCGACTCAAGCCACCCCGTCGTCACAATCGTATCCCCCAGCACGGCAGGCCGAACATAGTCGATTTCATGACGCACCACCACGGTGAACTGCTGGAGGTCGCCCATGATTTTATAGTCCATGCCCAGCTTTACCCCCAGCTTGGTACGGCAGGCTTCAATCATGCGCAGATAGGCCAGGTTGTGGACCACGCCTCCGCAATCCGTATCATAAAACATGACCTCGTCTTTCGTTTGAAACGCCAGCTCCGGATTCATGGTCTCATTGTAGGAAGGATGAAGAGGTCTTGAAAGAAAATTCCGGTTCAGCCATGCCATGCGTGATGCGTGCGCGCCAGGGTCAGAACGCAGACGGAAGAGGCTCCGGCGCGGAGCAGCAGGCGGGAGCACGCGTCCGCCGTGGCCCCGGTGGTGAACACATCGTCCACCAGAAGAATGTCCCGCCCCCTGACGGGACGGCGTTTCAACCTGCTTTCATGCACGGCGTATATTTTCCGGGCGTGCCTGAGGCGCTGCTCCCGTGCCAGGCTTGCCTGGGGCATCCGGTCCGGCAGGCGTTTCAACACACGGCTGACGGCCCAGCCAAGCTCCTTCCCCAGCAGCACGGCCAGTTCCTCCGCCTGGTTGTATCCCCTCCGGACAAGTTTGAGCCGGTGCATGGGGACCGGGACCAGCAGGCACTCCCTCCCTCCGAACCAGTGGCGGTTTTCGCGCACGGCTTCCGCCATTATCCCGGCAAAAGTCCCGGCCAGGTGCAGGGCTCCGGCATATTTGAAGGAAAGGAGCAGCTCTCTCAGTTCTCCGTCATTGACGTACACGGCGCGCGCCTCCCCAAAGGAGGGGGCGTCCCCGGCACAGCGGGAACACATCCCGCCGGGAATGAAGGAACCCTCCGCCGGCTCCCCGCAAACGGCGCAGAAGGGCGGCTCTATGGGAATAAAACGCTTCCGGCATGCCGGGCAGACGTACCTTCCGTCCGGACTGCCGCAACCGCATAGCTCACAGACAAAGGGATATACCCAGGAAGACCATTCCCTGAATATTCCCGCCAGCATACCCCCACGTATCAAAAGCTCCCGGGAAAACCCGCTATTCATTCTCCTCATCCGGAGAGACGGCGGATTCTTCCTCCGGCATGTCTTCCAGAAGCTTGTCAATGGCCTCAATCAGACGCCACGGGCAGCGCTTGCGCTGGTATTTGCGCCACAGCAGGTCGCGCAGAGTAATCCAGAGGTCACGCGTAAATTCCACCTGTTCCCATTCCACATCGTCACGTTCCGCACGGCCCACCTTGGGGGCGCATTCCAGCTTCCACTTGTTGGCGTGGTGGCATGCCCTGTACACCAGGGTTCCTTCATCCGTGCGTTCTTTCCACGTGTGAACTTCCATGCGGGCGAGTGTGCAGGGAGATTCCTTCCGGGTAAAGCGGAATTTTTGCTAGTCATCCGCCCCCGCGGGATTAGTATGGCCCCTGTCATGAACGACACTGAAATGATTGAATGCCACGAGCCTGCCCTCCAGATGCAACGCCTCATCTCCATCATGAAGCGCCTCCGCGCGCCGCAAGGCTGCCCCTGGGACGCTGAACAGACACACAAGTCACTGATCACCAACATGATTGAGGAAGCGTACGAGGCTGTGGACACAATCCAAAGGGACGACTGGCAACAAATGCGGGAGGAACTGGGCGACGTGCTGCTTCAGGTCGTTTTTCACGCAGAAATCGCCCAGGAAAACGGACGGTTCGATTTCAATGACGTGGCCGCCGAAGTCAGTGAGAAGCTCATCCGACGCCACCCCCACGTATTCGCCAGCTCCCGGGCGGATACGACGGACGCCGTCCTGACCCAGTGGGACAAAATCAAAAGACAGGAAAAAGGGGCGGAATCCACCCCCTACCTGCACGGCACGGGCAAGGGGCTGCCCGCCCTTCTCCGGGCCTGGAAACTTCAGAAAAAAGCCGCGAAAGCCGGGTTTGACTGGCCGGACGCCCAGGGAGCCCTGGACAAGGTGAAGGAAGAAACGGCTGAATGCGAGGAGATACTGCCCCTGCCGGAAGAAGACCCGCGCATCACGGAAGAACTGGGAGACCTGCTGTTTTCCGTGGTGAACCTGTGCCGCAAAAAGGGAATAGACCCGGAAGTGGCCATGGCGGGCGCCAACAAAAAGTTCGAACGGCGTTTCAATGAAATGGAACGCCTGCTGGCCAGGGACGGCCTCACACTGGACCAGGCGGACCTGGACACCATGGAAGCTCGCTGGCAGCAGGCGAAATCCGCCGAATAACGGAGTTCCCAGCTATTTCTCTTCCGGAAATCGCGTTTCTCTCCGCGGTTCCCGGATTTTTTATGCGCCGCTCTCCCGGCCCTGAATTCAGAGAGGAACAGGAAGCACGGCGGCCGCTCAATGCCTGCGGCGGCGCAGCAAAAGCACCCCCAGTCCCAGGAGGCCCAGCGCGGCGGAGGCGGGTTCGGGAACCGGACGCACCAGCGTAACCACACCGTCATTCATCCAGGTGCCTTCATTGTCCAGCACGAAACCGGCATTTTTCAGGGCGGTATCGTACAACACGCAGACCGTGGAGAAATCGACGTTGGAAGCGCTGCCCAAAAGGTCTCTGTCACACAGGACAAAGTCGATAGTGCTCACCCGGGAGGCCGTCAACTGGTCAATCAGGCTGCCGCTGCATTCCGTAAGCAGCAGATTCACCCCTCCGGAAAAGTCCAGGGCTGCCTGTCCCGTTCCGGTGATCAGCGCATTGGTCGTCCAGGTGGAGGCATTCGTCATGGAGAAATTGCCGTCTGCATAGCTGATGTTCAGGCCGGGAACGGAAGAGGCCGCGGAAGAAACGGTGAGGGAGGAAAGTTCCCCCATCCTGATGCCGGAGTCCGCAGCATGAATCAGCATGTCGGTGATGACGGCCTGCTGCCCCGCGGCGACATCCAGCAGAGACCCGGAAAACTCCGTATGGGAGAGGGCGGCACCGGTCCTGACATCCACCTTCACGCCATGGAACAGGGCGCGGTCCGCGGAACTTCCGCCCCGGACAATGCCGTACCCGCCGGAGGACCCGAACGAAGCCCCGGCCACGGAGGAGGAACCCGCCCCGGTCCGCGCCGTCACCGTCACGGAGGCATCCGCCGGGGAAGAAGAGTTCAGCGTATTGACAGAGGCCCCGATCCCCTTCAGCTCCACGGAACTGACGTAGGAAACAACCCCGGCCTTGACGTCCAGCCGGGAGTCCGTCCCTTGCAGAACAACTCCGGCCTTCGTGTTGAGGGCTTCCGCATGGGCCAGTTCCAGGGCGGCATGGTCCGTCACGCGGAAAGTGCCGTCCCAGGTATTGGCGCCTCCCAGCACCACGCGGCCATTCCGTCCGGCGTTGTCGTTCCTGATGCTGATGGTCCCGGAGGTTTTGCCGGGCTTAATTTCCCCGTTGAAGGTCATCACATGGCTGTCCCCGGACGCGGTCATGGTGTCCGGATCATATCCGGTCGTGTCCAGTACGAAGTCCGCGCTCCCGGCGTCCACCACCATTTCATAAGTGGTGCTCCAGTCGGCATCCAGCATGCCCAACGTGCCCCCGCCATTCAGAAGAATCATGTTGCCGACCCTGGCAACGCCGTTTTCCGTATAAGCCGTTCCGGACAGGGAGCCGAACCCGCTGCCCAGCCGCAGCACGCCTCCGTCATTTACCTGCAAGTCATAATCATACACGTTTTTGGAACTTCCGCCCCCTACGACCAGATTGCCGTTTTCAGAAACATTCAATTTCCCCGTCAGGAAAAGCGTCTTCGCCACCCTGATGATCCCCTCCTGAATGTCCAGGCCTGCCAGGCGGGCGTTCCCGACAGTCTGGGAGAACGTTCCCGTCTTGATCAGGCTGATATAGCCGGAATCGTTCATCAGGCCGTTGTCGTACATATCCACATACCGCCCGAATCCCATGTCGCCATTGTAAACGCGGTCCTGCCTCTGGGTGGACAAATGCAGCGTGACGGAGGAATCCCTTCCGGCGCTTTTCTCCGCCGTAATGGCGGATTCCTCATCCATCCCCGCTACTCCGGCCAGGCTCCATTCATGGCCCTCATCCATGGGATAGAGGTGAAGCACCGTCGTTTTCGCTCCGTTCAAGCTCAGGTCAAAGGAGGCATGGTTCCACTTGTTCTGCGCCAGGGAGGCCTGCACCACCCCGCTGGCCCCGGCAGCCGCTCCCATGCTGACGGTTCCGGAAAAGCCGGAGCCGTCGTCCAGCCGGAAAACGCTATTGGCATGGTCGGTGGAATCCTGCAAAAACAGGTTGGCGGCAGCACCGCCCTGAACCCGGGAAATCACGGCGCCGATCACCCTGTCCGTATGAGTCACCGTTACGCGGGAATCCTCAGCAACCGTCAACAGGTTGTTCAGGGCCGCCACCTGCTGGACAAATCCGGAACTGGCATAATCCAGAGCCAGGGAAGTTCCGTCAAACATGCGTATTTCCCCCGTTCCCAGCGCGGAGGAGTCACGCATGACGATCCTGCCGCCATTGACTTCCGTTCCTCCGGAATAGGTGTTCGCCGTCTCTATCAGGAGCGTTCCCTTTCCATCCTTGGTCAGAATGGTTTTCCAGTCACTGCTTCCGTAATCGTCCGGCAGCGGGCCGTCGGCAATCATGCCTCCTCCGGCATGGGCCCGGAAAATGTAATTGACGTCGTCCTTGACCCGGATGGATGCGGGCCGCACCGTTCCCCTGATCTGCACGACGTTATATTCCTCTCCTCCGTCCATTTCCACAGCCCCCGTCTTTCCATCTCCCTCCCCGCCGAAAGCGACGTGATAGGAATCCCTGTAAAAACCGTTCACTCCCAGGTTCTTGTCCAGCCCCTCCAGCCAGTGGTCCCGGTCCGTTCCCTGGCCCTCCGCCTCCGTATTGGCAAACCAGACATTGTCCGTAGCTGCCACGGCCTCGTCATTTTCCCCGCTTTCCCCATTGTACCAGGTGCGGGTGGGGGTATTGGTGACGGTCATCACCAGATTCATGGAATCCTCCGTAATCTTGATGATGCCGAAATAGCCGCCGCCCACGGAAATCGTACGCGTCTGGAATCCTCCCAGGCTGCCGTTGACAAAAATGCCGTTTTCCGTGGTTACCAGGTAGTATTCCTTGTCAATCGTGCTCGCGCCGCTGAAGTTATATCCGGAAAAGCGCACCAGCACATCTCCGTCCAGATTCAGGCGGCCGGAATCCGCTATCCCCTCCACGCCCGTAATGGACAGCAGCGGATATTCCGCCTGTTCCACCGGAAGAATGTCACAGTCAAAATACAGGTAGGCCGAGTCGGAAATTGAAACGGAACCGTTCACCACGGCGGTTTCCGGCACTTGAATCACGCCGTCCCCGGCGGCCACTTCCCTGGAAGCGGAAGTGACGATGTGAAGAGCGTACCCGGAATTGATTGTCATGTTCCCCATCCCTGCGCCCCAGTCCTGCACAACGCCTCCGGAAGCCACGCCTTCCGTCACGCCCAGTTTCAGCGTAGTTCCTCCATGCAGGACGGCACTCGTATTTACCTTGAGATTGTTGAATCCGAGCGTTCCCTCCTGGAGGGTCAGATGGCGGACGGTGGCCGTGTGGATATATTGCGACCCTTTCCCCGCCTTGACCAGAGACAGCGTCTCCTTGCCGGCCGCAGTGACCTTCCCTGAAGAAGTGGAACCGTATGCGGAAGCCGTCCCGAAAACGCCGGCAAAATACAGTTCATCCGCCTCTCCCACATCAAGCGTCAGCGTACTGGTGGAATTGGTCAGAACGCGCAGGGTGTCCACTTCTCCGGCGATGGAATAGGCGCCGCCGTAGTATTCCGTGTCCTGCGTCTTGCCGATCAGGTCTCCCTGCAATCCCGCCAGGACGGAATCCGACCGGACCAGGAGAATGTGGTAAAGGTCCATGCGCTCCTTGCCTTCAAAGGCGGTTCCGTTGTCGGAGGCATTCACCGCATGCCCGCGCGTCAGGTCCACCCTGGCGTTCCTCAGAGCGTCGTCTTCTATGGAAAGCTGAACCGCTCCCGGCTTGCGGACGTCAAGGCGGTCGTTGTTGGCATTGGCATTGGCAGAGGATTTGGCCGTGGAATACAGGATGTAGTTGTCCAGCTTCACCGTGCCGCTGAAATCGGATTTTTCCCCTTCCGGCAGATTTTCGTCGCTTATGTGGAACATGCTCGCCCATTTGTCCGCCCCGTTGGACGTAGTGGAGGTATAGCCCATCAGCGTCAGCTCCCCATACCCGCTCAGCCTTCCTGTCAGGCTCAGGGTGCGCCAGTGGCGGGAAGTCAGGTAGTCCCACTGGTAGCCGGAGTTGTTTTCCGAGTTTTCATCCCGTTCCGCCAGGGACATCGGAGAATAGCCGATGATAATCCGGGCCGAGTCCTTGGAGGAGGCGCCTATCTGAATGTCGTTGGAAATTGTCGGATTGCGGTAGGAGCTGTCCAGTTCGTTCGCGAACGGGTAATTGATGTAGAGCTGCGTCCCGTCCGCCATGCGGATGCTGCCGGAGCCAAGCGCTCCTTCACGCGCCGCAAGAATGCTGCCCTCCAGGATCTCCGTGCCTCCGGAAAACGTATTGCAGGTAGCCAGCGTCAGCATTCCCTGCCCCTCCTTGCGCAGACGGCCCGGAGCATCCGCCCCGGCATCCGCAATGCAGCCGCCGCCTTCCGTCACCGCATGAAACCGGTAGCCCAGGCCGTCATTCGCCGCCTTGTCCACCGTTACCGTCATGCTGGAGATGCCCACCGTGCCGTCGATGTAAACGTCAAAGCTGTTGATGTCCTTTCCGGACAAGTCCTTCATGCCGAAGCAGACTTCCCGGTCTCCATTCCGAAACGTCAGGCCGCCCTCCCACGGGCTGCTGCCGGAAGAGCCGTCCGTCCATATATTGCCTTCCGTGGAGCCGGCGGCATTTCCCTGCCAGACGTAATAGGTGAATTTGTCCGTATCGAAAAAGGTCCCGGTCAGCGAGGAGGAATCCAGCCCGGTCAGCAGCATCTGCCATCTGTCGCTGCCCTGAACGTTCAGCGTAATGCCGCCGTACACGTCGATGTCCCGGTAAATCCGGTTGCCGTCCGCATCCTTCCCCTCGGCATACCGGATTATTTCCTTGTGCACTCCTTCGGAAAGGGACAGCGCATGCCCGTCAGTCACGGAAACCAGCTTCCGGGAGATTCCGGATTCCGCGTCCGGTCCGGGGGCATTCACCGTCAGCATGCTTCCATGGGAAAATTGGACGGAGGAATCCAGCTCCAGCGTTCCCTCCATGTCCATGACCAGCTCATGGCCGAACGTGATTGTTCCGGAGGATTGAATGGACATCAGGGCCAGTTCGGACGCACGGGCGCTTCCGTTCAGGGTCAGAGAAGCGCCGGAGGCGATGTCCAGCCGTGCGCCGGAAGACATGGAAAAACCGTCTTTCAGCGTGATGCCGCCGCCTTCCCCTATGCGGAGCGTTCCGTTCCGAATATCCAGGCTGCCCAGATGGGCCGCATAAAGAGTCTGGGTGCCGGTTCCCTTCTTGACCAGGTTGATGATTCCGGTTCCGTCCGCTTCAATAACCTTTCCGGTGGTGTAGCTGTCCCTGTCCGCAGTGCCCGCATGGTAGGCTCCGTCCGCTCCTGCTCCTCCGATGATTCCCTTGAATTCATGGTCTTCCGCATTATCGACCGTCAGGGTAGCGGTCTTTCCGTTGCCGACCGTGACGCGGGAGGAGCCGCCTGCCGTGTCCCCTTCAAGTCCGGCGATGCTCAAATCCCCTTCCAGCTTCAGCACCACATAGGCGGGCGTGCCGACTCCGGACGTCAGCCAGTTGTCCAGGCCGCCCGGATTCGTTCCTCCCTGGCGGATCAGGGAGAGGTCCACCACGGTAGAGTGCATGTCGCCCGCTGCCTGGACCTGGACGGGAGTGTTGTAATTGCCGTTGCCGTCCATTTTGGAACGGGGAGCCGCCGTTTCCAGCGTTCCGCTGAAACCGCTCATATCCGCCCCGGTCAGGTCAAAGATGGAAACGCGGGCGCGGCTGGTGTTTTCCAGCACCAGGGTTCCGGTTCCCGCAATCCTGCCCTGCAGGAAGGCCGTACGGGCCGTGGAATTGGAAAATCCCAGGTAAACCCTGGAATCCGCTCCACCTGCCAGATTGATGTCCATCCGGTAATATTTATCCTTGTTTCCGGCGTCGCTCACGTTGGAACTTTCCAGGAAAATGTCTCCGTAACCCTCCATCGTTACGGCGCCGTCGTAACCCTCTTCCGGACGGGCCGCCCCACCTGACGGCACCACAATGTCCGCCCCGGCGGCCAAAGGTTCCGCGGCATTCCTCCAGGTTCCCGCCGCCGAACAGGCCGGGACCTCCTGCCGGAGGGGTTCCTGTTCCGGCCCGTCCGCATCTCCCTGTTCCTCCTCATCCTGTTCCTTGTCTTTCCCGGACGACGGCCTGGAGCCGTCCTTTCCCGCATCCGCATAATGGGGAGGCGGAGAAGACGGGTGCGGATGGTTTCCAGTGGAAGGAACAGGCATCATCGGACGGCTGTTCCCTGAAACCAGGGCATTTGCCAGCACGCCGTGAACCAGTTTGACCGCGGCGTCATTGTCGTCCTGGAACGTGTACTCCTGTCCAATATGGGAAACCGCCACTTTCCCGTTGAAAAGCTCATCGGAACGCAGTTCCCGCCTGAGATGCCATTCCTCTCCCGGTTTCAGCGGAAAAGAAGGGGAAATCCTCACCAAATGCACCGCTTCCCCGGTTCCGGAATGGCCGTCCGCAGATTCCAATACGGCGTCCACTTTTCTTCCCGTCCTGTTTTCAAAGTAAAAAGTAACGCCCTCCCATAATTTCTTCTGCCGGGCCGAGTATTGCACCAGCAGCCCTCCCTTTTCCTTCAATTCCTTGTAATCATTAACAGTCAACATATATTCACCATCCGACAGCACGGCTGCATCACGTTGACCTGCGGGAGTGTTTCCGGACAGAACCGGAGAATCTTCTGCAAAGGATTTATCAAGAAATGTTGATAAAATTCCAGCGCAGCAGATAAGAAAGGCAATGTTTTTCATGGTTATTAGTTTATCCTTATGCAAGGCTCAGGCAAAAGTGCGCGCCATATACACCCGGCTTTCACGGCTGTCAATAAGAACGGCGATGGCCGCCCATGCAGGAAAAGACATGCCCCGGAACCCGGGCGCATCACGGAAACTTTTTCATTTTTCAATGAAGTCGTCATCGGCGGGGCAATGAATACCGGATTTGCAATCCGGAAAGTCCCTGCGGCAGAAACAATCCGGCTTTCCTCCGGCTTGATTCAGTCCCCATAATCCGGAAAACCAGCACATCCGCTTCCATTCTCCACCCGGCTCAACCCACTATCACTAAGCGTCTCCCGTTCCTAATAAAACTCCGAATGGCGGAAAAGAAAGGAGAATTCCTCTCCGGGCTGCTGCGGGCGTCATTGATCCGGGAAAACCGGGAAACTGCTGTTCCCGGTAGAGAGAACATCTGGATAAACGGGTGTAAATTTGGCTCAAACGTCTTTTCCTCAAAATTACAGGTTGACCCCGGATTGCAAATCCGCGGCAGAAGCCAAGGCCCTCATTATTATTTATCGACCGTTCCCATTGGCGTTGAAAACTCCGCGCGAAGATGGGGGCTGATGAAAAAAGGCTTTTCCGCAAACCTTTTTTCCAAAAAAAAGTCATATCAAGGAATAGGAAATAAGGAATCCCCCTCTCTCCAATTCCCTGGAACCAAATGAAAAAACAACAGTCGGGAGAAACTGCCGGACAGAAGGCATGAACGTGCAAAAAATGGAGATTCCCGGACTTGTGCAGCGGAAAAGGAACCTCAGGCCATCATGTTCAGGTTCGGGTCCTTCCAGAGGGGATCATACCCCTTGGCGTAATTGAACACGTGCTTGTGCATGTACTCGAAGTATTGCTCCTTCTGTACCGGAGTAAGCTTTTCCCAAATGGCCACGTTCAGGGCGCGGCACACCTTCTGCATCATTTTCAGCGTCAGCTGCCGCCCCTGGCGGGCCTTCTGGACCTGCTTGTGGGTGAGCTGCTCCGTGGAAATGGCGACCAGATCATGGTTGGTCAGATTCCAGCGTTTCATCAGTTCTTCCAGGGGCTGTTCCCCGTGGTTGCGTTCGGCGCCTGCTGCTTCCTCTTCCATACGCCTTTCTTCGTGCCTTATTTTCGGGGAATAGGCAACACATCATTGTCCCATCGTCACTTTTTTTGCATTTCCAGTTGCCCCCAGTCCGGATACATGGTTCAATTCCGCCCGGTTACAACAAAATGATCAGCGAGAAAGAGGAACTACTGGAATGGCGCAAACGCGCTGCCGCACAACCCAAGGGACGGGTTGTCCTGGACCTGGAAGCCGACAGCCTGCACCGCTATCAGGAAAAAATCTGCCTGATCCAGTATGCCGACGAAACGGGCTCCTGCCTGATCGACCCCCTCGCCATTGAAGACATGAGCCCGTTTTACAACTGGCTGCGGGATACGGAAGTATGGATGCACGGCGCCGATTATGACATGTGCCTGTTTCAGCGCGCCTGGGAAACGCTGCCCGCCATGATCTGGGACACCCAGACGGCGGCGCGCCTGCTGGGATTCCGCCAGTTCGGGCTGGCAGCCCTGGTGGAACACTTCCACGGCGTCACGCTGAGCAAGTCCTCCCAGAAGGCGGACTGGGCCCGGCGCCCCCTTTCCCCTACAATGGTCACCTACGCCCTGAACGACGTCAATTACATGCTGGACATGGCGGACAAGCTGATGGCGGCCCTCCGGGAAAAAGGCCGCGTGGGCTGGTTTGAGGAGATTTGCCGCCATTCCATGGAACGCGCGCGGGAACGCTACCTGACCGGTCATCCGGACCCCTGGCGCATCCAGGGCAGCGGCAAGCTGAACAGGAAGGGGCTGGCCGCCCTCCGGGAATTGTGGGCCTGGCGGGATTCCGAAGCCAAAAGCTGGGACAGGCCCTCCTTCATGGTCTGTTCCAATGCGGACCTGATCCAGTGGAGCGTGGCCCTTCAGGAACAAAGGCCCGTTTCCCCCTCCCCCCGCTTCCACGCCCACAGGCGCAACCGGTTCACGGACGCCGTGCAGAAATTCTACCTGCTGGACGAAGACGACTATCCGTGCCGTCCCCACATCCAGCGCCGCCAGCATTCCGAACAGTTTGAAGCCAACCTGGCCCGCCTCTGCAAGATAAGGGATGAAAAGGCGGAAGAACTGGACATTGAAGGCTCCTTCCTGATTACCCGCGCCTCCCTGGAAGCCATCGCCGAAGACAAGGAAAAAGGCATGGCCACGCTGCTGAACTGGCAGAAGGAAGCCCTCGGCCTCTGACGGAGCATCCGCGCGCGTTTCGCCGCGTTTTTTTTCTTCAGCGCCCGGAGCTGGAACACCTTGTTTACGGGAGAAATCTCTCCCTGTGTCATGACTCAAACGGCGGGATTTGTTTCTTTTCCTCCGGAGGGAATTTCCCGTAGGATGTGCAGGCTCCGTTCACACTGCCGCTCTCTTTCCTCACATGAAACTCTATCAACAACCATGCACCGAACACTCATCATTCTCAGCCTTTTGGGCGCTCTTGCCGCCCAGGGGAGACAGGCCGGCACGGACATGCTCCAATCTTCCGAACCGGAACCCCAGGGGCAGCTTCTGGCGGACATCAACCTGCTGGGCGCGGATTACGGGGACGAAACCGCTCCCATTCCCGACGACGCCCTCACGCGCACCCTGGGCGGGCTGCACACCCGCGCCTACAAGGCGGGGCTGGAATTCCTGGTGGAAAACGCCTTTTCCTACAATTCCATCCACAACCCGGCGCCCGGCAAGCCCGGCACCCAGCTCTGGTACCTGCTGCACGCCCATGCCAACTACCGCCTCGTCAAGTCCCCGCGGCAGGAGGATACCTGGCTGAAACTGGAGCTTTCAGGCTCCGCCGCCCTGAACGGCCGCACCTGGCGGGGCGGCAACATGAACGACGCCATCGGTCTGACGGGAGACACCCATACGGATATTTTCGGGGAAAGAATCTTCTTTCTGCCGGAAATAGCGCTGCTCCAATCCTTCAACCGGGGAAAAAGCGTCCTGGTGGCCGGAGTGGTGAACCAGACGAATTATTTCGATACCAACAGCTACGCCAATTCCTCATTCGGGCAGTTCTGCGCGTCGCCCTTCGTCAACAACCAGACTATCCCGATGGCGGACTCCAACCTGGGGCTGGTCCTCCAGCACCAGTTCCACGACCAGTGGTACGCCATGCTGGGCGGCAGCTTCACCAGCTGCCCCCAAAACGCGTCTCCCCTGAAACGAACGGACGGCAAGAATTTCAACCTGCTGGCGGAACTCGGATGGGTGCATGATTCCGGAGCCGTCAAGCTGACTCCCTTTGTCGCGCGGATCAATGAATTGCCGGAAAATGAGGAACGGAAGAATCTACATACCGTGGCCGGAATAGCTATCAACGCGGAACAACAACTGGGTTCCAGCCCCTGGAAAGTTTTCTGCCGCGCGGGCTGGAGCGACTCCACGCGGGACAACGCCTGCGGCGCGGCCGTCCAGTGGTCCGGCGGCTTCATATGTAGCCAGCCCCTCCAGCATCTGGGAATTTGTCCGGAAGGGGAAGCCAACCAGTTCGGCATGGCGCTGGCGGTCACCCGCCCGGACGACGGGAGCATGGCGGAAGGCCGGCCCAGGAATAAAAAGGAAGTGGTGATGGAGTGCCATTACAACATTTCCGTTACTCCCTATTTCCTGATCCAGCCCTCCCTGCTGTGGATTTCCAACCCGGCTGGCAGGAACGACACCGGCAATGCCAGCGTCTTCCGCGTGCAGACCATCCTGACGTTCTAAGATTTTTTCACTTTTTCCGTTGAGCGGAAGCCGCTCCTCCCTATGCTGGAGAGCACCCTCCCCTTTTTCATGCCTCCCCGCAGCCATTCCTTCATCCTCTTTCTGGCGGTTGTCCTGCTGATACCCGCCTTCTGTCTTCTTACCTCATGGCAGCGCCGCCAGAAGGAGGATAAAATCGCCGGGCAGTTTGCGGAACTGGCCGCCTCCCGTCCCCGGACGGGCAGCACTCCGGAGCAGCAGAGGGCTCTTCTGGAAGCACTCGGCCGCCTGCATCCGGGCACCGCTTCCCTTCGCAGCGCTCCGTGCATCAGTATTCCTCTCTGTTCTCCGGAAAACGGTCCCTGCCGCCCTCTTCCGGAGGTCTTCCGCCTTTTTCCGGACGGCCGCTTTCTGATTGTTCCGCAGGAACCGGGCGAAAGTCCGTGATTTCCATGGGAACGGCGGCCATCCGCGCCTTTCCGGACGGCGCGGACGTTCAAATCCGGAGGCATGTATGCCCGGCCTCCCGGCATCCGTGAAAAAATCTTTTCCGCTCCCTCTCCGCATGGTAGGCTGGCAGGCGATGAATCATGCCGACTTAGACCAGTTGCTGATCCTGCAGGAAAAGGATGCGCGCATTGCCAGGCTCCGCAAGGAACTGGCCGCCCTGCCGGAACAAAGAACGCGCCTTCTCCGGCAAATGGAGGCCATCAAGCAGAAGGCTCTGGACGCCAAGAAGGAGGTCGCCGGCCTTGAAAAGGATATCCGGGACGTGGAGGGGACGATTGAAAACAAGCGTTCCTACATCGGCAAGATGAAGACCCTCCAGTCCAATACCCGCAAGAATGAGGAATATCAGAAGTGCATTCAGGAGGTGGAAAAGACGGAAGCGGCCATTGACGAACTGGAAAACGCGGAACTGGAACTGATGGAGCGCCTGGAAACGGCCAAAGAGAGCCTGGCGCAAAAAATCCTCAAGGTGCAGGATTCCCAGAAGGAAATGGAAGAGATTCTGGCGCGCTTCGACCGGACGGCGGAAACGGACAAGCAGCTTCTGGACAATCTGACCGCCGAACGCGCGGACCTGGCCGCCGCCATTCCCGAGAATTCCCTGGGAGAATATGAGCGGATGACCAAGAGCAAGGGCGTCCCGGTCATCGTGCCCATGGATGAAAAAGGCCACTGCGGCGGATGCCACATGGTCGTTACGGACAACGCCCGCATGAAAGTGCTCGGCGGCCATGAAACCGTTTACTGCGACAATTGCCACCGCATCCTTCACTGACGGACTCCGCGCACACGCCGCCGGCATATCATGAAATCCAGATCGGAAGAGTTTGAAGAGTGGGGGACGGAAGTCATTTTCGGCCGGGCCAGGGGATTCCGCGCCACGATGATGCGCATGGTGCTGAGAGGCGCCTCCTGGCTGTTCAAGCTGGTGGTGCTGATGCGCCTGTACCTGTTCCATTCCAGCATTGCCAGGCAGGCCAGGCTGGGAACGCTCGTCGTCAGCGTAGGCAATATTACCGTGGGCGGCACGGGTAAAACGCCCGTGGTGGAACTGCTGGCGCGCACGCTCACGGAACGCGGCCGCAAGGTGGCCATTCTTACCCGCGGCTACAAAAGCGCGGAACTGGACGAAACCCAGGAATGGAAGGACAAGGACGGAAAGCAGGTGGAAAACCTGCCTAAAATCGCCAGCGACGGCCGCACCCGCTTTCTCAGCCCCCTGTATTCCGGGGACGAACCGTTCATGCTGGCCAAGAATCTGGACGGCGTGGCGGTGCTGGTGGACAAAAACCGCATCAAGTCCGGCATTTTCGCCATCGAACATCTGGGCTGCGACACCCTCCTGCTGGACGACGGGATGCAGTACCTGAAACTGGCCCACGAACTGGACATCGTGCTAGTGGACTGCGGCGCCCCCTTCGGCACCGGGGCCATGCTGCCGCGCGGCACCATGCGGGAGCCCAAAAGCAGCCTGGCGCGCGCCAGCTACATCGTGCTGACCAAATGCGGCGGCAAGCCGCAGGACGAGCTGATTGCCAAAATCCGGCGCTATAACCCCGTGGCGGAAATCATCGTCAGCGACCACGGCCCCAAGTACCTGGAAAACGTCTTCACCGGGGAACGCCTGCCGCTGGAAGTGCTCAAGGGAAAATGGGTGGCCTGCCTCAGCGGCATCGCCCGGCCGGAAAGCTTTGAGGATTCCCTGCGCTCCCTGGGCGCCAATGTGGAAATCTGCCGCAGATTTCCGGACCACCACTGGTTTGAACAGTCGGAACTGGAAGAATTTTACGACAGGTGCGCGGACCGTGCCATGGATATGATCGTGACCACGGAAAAAGATGCCGTGCGGCTGGAAAAGCCGGAGGAAGACCCGGAAGTCCCCATCTACTTCCTCCGCATTGAAGTAGAGATCTATCAGGGACAGGAAGCCTGGGACCGCTGCGTGGACCGCATCTGCGGCATTTCCGAACCCCGGCCGCGGGACGAATGGACTCCCTCCTCTTCCTTTTGAAAAGACTTTCGTTTTCCCGGCAGACCGGAAATTTCACCTCCTTCATGCAGGAAAGCCCGCTTGACTTGCCCGGAAAACCATGTGAAACATGACAACAACATTCTCCCATGAAGGCATTCACCATTACTTCCATTCTGGCCGCGGCATGCGTCCTGGCGGCGGCTTCCCCGGCCGCAGAATCCCAGGCACTGGCCAAGGCTCCAGCCCAGGCGGCAGCCGGCATTCCTAAGCAGGACCCGCAATTGATCAAGGGGCAGCTCCCCAACGGGCTCACCTATTTCATCCGCCCTAATGCGGAACCCAAGGGACGTTTCAGCATACGCCTGCGCGTCAATACCGGCTCCTTGAATGAAACGGACGACATCCAGGGCATTTCCCACTTCCTGGAACACATGGTGTTCAACGGCAGCAAGCACTTCAAGCGCGGAGAAATGATCCCCGCCATGCAGAAGGAAGGCCTGGGGCTGGGCGGTGACGCCAACGCCTACACCTCGTTTGACGAAACCGTGTACACGATGGACGTTCCCAGCATGAAGGAATCCACCGTGAACCTGGCCTTCACCATCATGCGCGACTTTGCGGACGGCGCCCTGCTGGAGGAAAGCGCCGTCAATGCCGAACGCGGCATCATCACCAGCGAATACAAGGCGCGCGACTCCGCCGGCTACCGGGTCATGAAGGAAGTATTCTCCATCATGCTGGACGGCACCAAGATTCCCCACCGCTACCCCATCGGCACGCTAGAAGTGATTCAGAACGCCCCGCGGGAAAAGTTCGTGAACTATTACCAGACCCATTACGTTCCCAGCCAGATGCAGCTTGTCATCGCCGGGGACATCACCCCGGAACAGGGAAAGGAATGGGTGGAAAAATACTTCGGCTCCATGAAGAAGGACGACTATTCCTTCAAGGCCGACCGGGGAACCCTCAAGACGGCAACGGAGGCCACCAGCCACTGGATCACCAACAAGGAGGCCACCGCCACGGAAATCAGCATCAACCTCGTGCGGCCCTATGAAAAGAAGCCGGATACCATCGCCAACCGCACCAGGGACATTCCGCTGAACATGGCTTACGCCATGCTGAACCGCCGCTTGGAAAAGATGGCGAAAAACACGGATTGCCCCTTCATTTCCGCGGAGGCTGGCCGCATGGAACTGCTGGAAACAGCGGAGGTGGATGCCATCCAGGCCCGGGCGGACTACAAGAACTGGAAGACGGCTCTGACCACCATGGAGCAGGAACTGCGCCGCGCCGTGGAATTCGGCTTCAACAAGGAAGAGCTGGCGGAAGCCCGCAGCAACAGCATTTCCGCCGCGGAAAACGCCATCAAATCCTGGCCTACGGCCAAGTCCGAGGACCTGGCTTCCGCCATCGCCCAGAGCGCGGCGCAAGACATGGTCTTCACGACGCCTGAGGAAGACTGGTCCATCTCCAGGGAAGTCATTGAAAACCTGACTCCGGAACAATGCCGGGCCGCCCTGGAAAAAGCCTGGAGCAACGCCCATCCCCGCGTAATCGTCACGTCGAACAAGGAAAACGCCCAGGGCTCCGCCGAGGCCATGAAGATCTACCGGGAAGCCCAGGCCGCCAAGGTGGAACCCTACAGGGTGGACGAGCAGAAGGCATTCTCCTACAAGTTCGGAGAACCCGGCAAGGTAACGGCCAGCAAGGAAGCCGCTGACCTGGGAGTCACGCAGCTCACCCTTTCCAACGGCGTGCGCGTCAACCTGAAGCCTACGGAATTCGACAAGGATTCCATCAACATCACCTTTGCCGTGGACGGCGGTGAGTTGAGCAGGCCGGAGAAAGCCGCCGGGCTGGAAATCTTTACGGGCGCCGTGATGAACGGCGGCGGCCTGACCAACCACTCCAATGACGACCTGGCCGCCGTCATGGCAGGCAAAAAAGTCGGCGTGGGCTTTTCCATGACGGACCGCTCCTTCGTGCTGGCGGGCAACACCAACCGGAAGGACCTGGAAACCCAGCTCCAGCTTCAGACGGCCTACCTGATGTACCCCGGCTACCGCGAGGACGGCGTCGTCCAGCTCCGCCGCGCCATCCCCATGCTTTACAACAAGCTGGCTCACGAAGCGCAGGGAGCCATGAAGACGCAGGTACCGGCCATCCTGTACAAGAACAATCCCCGCTTCACCTTCCCCACGCAGAAACAGCTGGAATCCTACCAGATCAAGGAAGTACGGGACTGGGTGGACGCCCCCCTGAAGAACAACTACATGGAAGTGACCGTCACCGGCGACTTCAAGCCGGAGGACATCATCCCCATGCTGGAACGCACGGTAGGCGCCCTCCCCAAGCGAGCGGACGCTCCGGCGGCGCTGGACGAAAAACTGCGCCATCCGGCCATGGCGGACTTCAACTTCTCCAGGGATCTGGAGTACGACTCCTCCATTGACAAGACGCTGGTCTGCCTCTTCTGGAAAACGCCCGGCGGGGAAGACAAAAAGCTGGCCCGCAGGCTGAACATGCTCAAGGCCGTCTTTTACGACCGCGTCTTCAAGGGCATCCGTGAAGACATGGGAGAAACCTATTCCCCCTTCACCGGCATCAACATCAGCGAAACCTACCCGGACGACGGCTACATCTTCACCATCAGCTCCGGCGTCATGCGCAACAAGGACGCTGTCCGCAACGCCATTGCCAAAATCGCGGCCGAGCTCGGCAAGGGGAACATAACACAGGAGGAACTGGACCGGGCGCGCAACCCCATCCTCAATTCCATGGAGCGCGCCCAGCGCGACAACGGCTACTGGACGGGCCTCCTGAAGGATTCCCAGGCCAGACCGGACCGCCTCGTCCAGCAGAGGGAAAGCATTCCGGACGTCAAGGCCATCACGGTGGATGAAGTGAACAAGCTTGCCAGGGACATCTTCGGCAAGGGGGACCACCTCAACCTGAACATTCTGCCGGATCATCCGGCCGCGGAAGCTCCGCCTGCCGAAAAGCAGGCGGACAAATCCGAAAAAGCCCCGGCCGCCGTCTCCACGGCGGCTTTTTGCATTCACGCCACTGCCGCAAACGTCGCTAAAAAGGAGGCAAACGCCAGGAATGACTACGCCATCATTATCTCGGAGGAAACCGCGGCCATGCCGGAATGGAAAGCCGTGGCGGACAAGCTGGCGGAAAGGCACGGCGGCGCCATCGTCACCGTGAAGGATTCCATGTTCGCCAAACTGGACACCCTCAAGAAAATGGCTCCCCGCTTCCTGGCCGTCGTCGCGCGCCCGGAGGAGATAGACAGAACCGTGGTCAATGACCTGCACCGCCTCACGCGCCGCCTGGACGACGACCCCTACGGGGACTGCATCTGGGGCATCGTCACGGGGTACGCGCCGGAAGACGCCATGCGCATAGCCTCCGCGGAATCCCCCCTTGTCATGACCCGCGCCATGGGCACCACCAACATCGACTCCGGACGGTTCAGCGAAAGCATGTGCATTCTGGACTGGCAGCCTTTCCAGTATGCGGAACAGCGCGGATACAAGGAAAAAGTGACGCCGTCCTTTTACACGCGCGGCCTGCGCGAACAGGAAAAGGGAGACCAGGATTCCCTGGGTGTGACGCCCAAGCTCACGCAATACTGGGAGAAAAACGACCCCCAGTTCTTCGCCACTGCGTCCCATGCCACCCAGTTCAATCTGGAAATGCCCTTCGGCAAGGGAATCATCGTATCCGGGAACAACCAGTTTCATGTGCTGGACAAAAAGCAGTTCCGGGAATTCACCACCTTCCTGCGCGGCGTGCTGTTCAACGGAAAGGAAGACGATCTGATGGCCTTCATTGAACGGAGCAAGGCTCCCGTGATCAAGCCCGGCCCGGGCCCCGCCGTCTGGCTGGCCGCTGGCAACTGCCTGGTGGGAGACGTGATGAAAACGAAAAACTCCATGGCCGTCACCGCCCTGAGCCGCTACGGCTTCAACCAGCTTGTGGGCTACACCGTTCCTTCCTGGTACGGCAAGGGCGGCTGGGGAACCCTGGGCATGCTTTTCAGCAACCATGACAATTCCAGCCTGGCGGAGGCCTGGTACCTGAACAACCAGTTCATTCTGGACGAAACCATGACCCGCTTTCCCAAGCTCATGGACGTGCACTTCAATTCTCCGGACATCAGCGGCATCAAGGACGACCCCGAATTTTCCAAGGGCATGGCCGCAGCCGGCTACGGCATGGGCAAGGACCAGATGGGGCTGATTCATGACCGGGATACGGTAGCCTTTTACGGAGACCCCGCCTGGGTCGCCCGCCTGGACGAATCCCACGCCAAGTCCCCGTGGCACATCACCTGGAACGATCCGGAGGACGCCGCCAAGGGATTCACCGTCACGGCCAACAAGGATGCCAAGGGAAGGCTGGGCGTCTGGTTTCCCAACAGAATCAGCGCCAAAACGGCCACCGTCACGGTGGGAGACGCCGCCACCCCCGTGGACAAGATGGGGCTGCTGACCAACGACTTTCTTCTGCTCCGGGAACTGGAACTCAAAAAAGGGGAAAAAGCCGTCGTGGAAATGAAATGACGGAATTTCCGGACATGCCGAAGCCAGGCGGAAGGGCGCTTCCCTCCCGGCGGGAATCCCGCATGCCCGTCTTTTTCCATAGACAAGCGGGCCGCAAATATGGATACTCCCCTTAATCAATCCACCCTATGACTGATTACTCCATCTTTTTCATCATCGCCATTGCCGCGACAGGCATAGGCGCGCTGTTGTTTCTTTTGTCCCTCTTCGGTCTTGGAGAACATGACCTGGACTTTGACGCGGACTCCGGAGGCGCCGATGTAGGGCTGCTCTCCGTCAAATCCGGCATAGGCTTCTTCCTGGGCTTCGGCTGGGGCGGCGTGCTGGCCCAGGGTCTGGGCTGGGGCATGGCCACCTCCATAGCCGCCGCCGCTTTCACGGGCATCCTGATGTTCCTGATCATCGGCCTGTCCATGCGTTTCATCATGAGCCTCAAGTCCGACGGGACCCTGAACTATGAAACGCTCAAGGGCATGACCGGCTCCGTGTACATCAGCATTCCCGGCGGCCGCCAGCGCGGCGGCCAGGTGACAATCGCCCACCCCAGCCAGCTTCTGTACCTCCCGGCCATTCAGGAGGGGGAGGAAACGCTTCCGGCCGGAACGCAGGTGGAGGTGGTTTCCGTCGCCGCCGGCGTAGTCACCGTAAAACCTCTTCATTAACAACCCCAAACATACCACCCATATTACAACACCATGGATAAGATAATCCCCATTGCCATTCTGGTTCTCTTCATCATCCTGACGGCCTCCTGGCTGTTCAGCCGCTACCGCATGTGTCCGCCGGACAAAATCCTCATCGTCTTCGGCAAGGTGGGCACGGGGCAGCCCGCCAAATGCTACCACGGCGGCTCCACCTTCGTGCTGCCGGTGCTCCAGTCATACAGCTACCTGGACCTGAACCCGATCAACATTGACGTGCCCCTGCAGGGCGCCCTGTCCTCCCAGAACATCCGCGTGGACGTTCCCTCCTCCTTCATCGTGGGCATCTCCACCCTGCCGGAAATCATGCAGAATGCCGCCGCCCGCCTGCTGGGCCGCACCCGGGAGGAAATCCGCAACCTGGCCGCGGAAATCATCATGGGCCAGATGCGCGTGGTGATCGCCTCCATGACCATTGAGGAAATCAACTCCGACCGCGAAAAACTCATCAAGGGCATTACGGAAGGCGTGGACGTGGAACTGCACAAGGTGGGCCTCCACCTCATCAACGCCAACATCACGGATATTCAGGACGCCTCCGGCTACATCAACGCCCTGGGCAAGGAAGCCGCCGCGCGCGCCATCAATGACGCCACCATCAAGGTGGCGGAAGAAACCCGCCGCGGTGAAATCGGCAAGGCGGAAGCGGAAAAGGACCAGACCGTCCAGGTGGCCAACGCCCGCGCCGTCGCCATTGAAGGGCAGAACGAGGCCCAGATCAAGATTGCGGAATCCGCCGCCAAGCTGCAAGTGAAGCAGGCGGAAGCCAAAAAGCTGGCGGAAGTGGCCCAGAAGGTGCAGGAAGCCAAGACCCTGGAAGAAGCCTACCAGGCTGAAAAGGAAGCGGAATTGAAGCGTGCCGAACGTGAGCGCGCCACCCAGGAAGCCAACATCCTGGTATCCGCCCAAATCGAAAAGAGCCAGAGGGAAGTACAGGCCCAGGCCACTGCGGAAGTGCTCAAACTGGAACAGGAAGGCAAGGCCCAGGCCCTGCTCATCCAGCGCAAGGCGGAGGCGGAAGCCATCCGCCAGCTTGCAGAGGGCGAGGCCCAGGCCACCCTGCTCAAGAAAAAGGCGGAAGGGGAAGGCATGGAAATGGTGGGCCGCGGTGAAGCCGCCGCCATTGAAGCCGTGCTGGCCGGGAAGGCCAGCGGTTTCCGGCAGATTGTACAAGCAGCCGGTTCTTCCGACGCCGCCTCCAACCTCCTGGTGACGGAACAGCTCACCAGAATCGTGGAACTCCAGTCCGGAGCCGTCAAGGGTCTGAAATTCGACAAGGTCATCGTGATGGGCAACGGCGGAGACTCCTCCGTGGGCGGATTCGTCCAGAATCTGGTGAAAGACACACTGCCCCTGCATGAACTGGGCAAAAGCGTAGGGCTGGAACTGCCCTCCTTCCTGGGCAAATCCACGGACGGGAAAAAGGCCCCTGCTCCCGCCCCAGCCCCTGCCGCTACGGTTCAGGCCGGGACCACGGAAACCACCGTCAAACTAAGCTGATTTTCAGATGAATATGGAAGCCGTCATGGGCGTTTTGCTCGGCATCGGGCTGGGAGCGGCCTGCGGCTTCCGTATCTTCGTGCCCCTGCTGGTGGCCTCCATCGCCATCCACGGGGGCTTTCTGACCGTTACTCCGGAATTCGCGTGGCTGGGCGGCACCCCCGCCCTCATCACGCTTTCCATAGCTACCCTGCTGGAAATAGCAGGGTACTACCTTCCTGTCATTGACAATACGCTGGACGTGCTGGGAGCGCCCGCGGCCGTTATCGCGGGCACCATCCTGGCCGCCGGATTCATCGGCCACATGGATTCCATGCTCCAGTGGGGACTGGCCGCCATTGCGGGCGGAGGAGCGGCGGGCGTCATTCATGGCGGCATGGCGGCCATTCGTGCGGCGGCCTCCGCCGCTACGGGAGGACTGGGCAATTCCGCGGTCTCCACGGCGGAAACGGTATCCGCCTCCCTCGTCTCCATCCTGGCCTGCGTGCTGCCCGTTCTGGCCGTCCTCCTGCTGGGAGCGGCCATTTACCTGCTGGTCAGGTTCGTCATCTCCCTGAAAAGGAAACTGGCACAGGCCGGCACTCCGGACAAAGTGGAAGTTCAGGACTGAAGCGGAGTGCCATGTTTCCCCCGCGAGGAGGGAAAAACCCTCTCCAACCATGAATGCAGTGCCTCCGGAAAACCGGCATTCCGCCCGGCTTCAATACCGGGAGGCGCGTTCCGGTTCCCTTCTGTTCCTTTCAACCATTCGACCCATTGACAAGGAAACGGAAGCGGGATAACATGCGGCCTTCAACATTTCATTCCATTCTACCGCCATGAACATCAAACTCATTCTTCTGACCGCCGCAACGGCTCTCGGCCTTGCCTCCTGCAACACCATCAGCGGCATCGGAAAGGACGTGGAATCCATGGGCAGCAAAATAGACAGCGCTTCCCAGGCCACAAGCCGCTCCATGCAGCAATAAAAAGCCGCCCGGCTTTCGGAACTCCACTCCGGAACACTTCCCGTTCCGGCGCACACCCCCTGGAATGCGATCCAGGGGGAAAGGCCCATCTTTTCCGCAAAAAGAGCCGCTTCTCTCTTTCCGGAGAAGCGGCTTCTGAATATTCAGCGGTTAGCCGTCCTACATGGCACGGCTTGTAGCCCGGGCGGCGGAATTGATATCGTTGCCGACGGATTCCACATCCCTGCCCACACCGCCGATCGTATGGCAGGAAACGCACCCAAGAAGGGTGGCGACGCCTAAAATAATTAATTTGGTTTTCATCATTTCATTGGAAGAGTTTCCGAGGATTCAGACTGCCTCCAGAGCTTTCCCGTTCAAATAACACACAATGATGCCGCACAGCTCCCCCTGTCATTCTCCGCTCTTGCCATACCCCGGAGACAAAGCTTAAATGACAGCCGTCAACGGGAGGGAAACACTCCGGCAGATACCCTGCCCCCGGCTCCCTGAACCATACCATTTACCAAGATGATCAAAGTAGCCATCGTAGGATACGGCAACATCGGGAAGTACTCCGTGGACGCCTTGCGCGCCGCTCCCGATATGGAACTGGTCGGCATTGTGCGCCGCCCCGGCAGCGAACCCGTCCACGGCATCAGAACCGTGGCGGACATTGAGGAGCTGGGGCACGTGGACGTCGCCCTGCTGTGTACCCCCACCCGCAGCGTGGAAGAAACGGCCCTGCCCCTGCTCGCCCGCGGCATCAACACGGTGGACAGCTTCGACATTCACGACAAGATCGTGGACCTGCGCCGCTCCCTGGGCGCCCAGGCCATCAAGCACGACTCCGTCGCGGTCATTTCCGCCGGATGGGATCCGGGCACCGATTCCGTGATGCGTTCCATGATGCTGGCCATGGCGCCCAAGGGCATCACGTACACCAACTTTGGCCCCGGCATGAGCATGGGCCACAGCGTGGTGGCGCGTTCCAAGGAAGGCGTGGAAGACGCCCTTTCCCTCACTATCCCCACCGGTTCCGGCGTCCACCGCCGCATGGTGTACGTGGTGCTGAAAGAGGGCGCGAAGTTTTCCGACGTCGAACTTGCCATCAAGTCCGATTCCTACTTCAGCCATGACGACACCCGCGTGCAGCAGGTGTCGGACATCGACGCGCTGAAGGACATGGGCCACGGCGTACTGATGGAGCGCAAAGGCGTTTCCGGAACCACGCAGAACCAGATGTTCAAATTTGAAATGCGCATCAACAATCCGGCCCTGACCGCCCAGGTCATGGTGGCCTCCGCACGCGCCAGCATGAAGCTGGGCGCCGGGTGCTACACATTGCCGGAAATCGCCCCCATGGACTTCCTGCCGGGCGACCGCGAAGAACTGATCGCGCAACTGGTTTAACGGATGGCGCGCCCTGCACGGAGAAGATTTCTCCGCGTGGACGGTCTTTCCATATGCCCCGGAATGGATTCCTGCCGTTCCGGGGCTTTTTTCCGCCCTTGTTCCTTCAAATGGCAGCCCGGCAGAGCCATTCCGCCGTTATTCACCATTCCATGCAGGAAGCGCCCGGGCAATGCTTGGCAGGCACACCCTTAAAACAGCTTGTCCGCACCCGTCCGAAGAATCGCCTCATCCGCAATTCATGGATTCCCTGGCCCCTCATCAGGTCATGACCCGGAACACGGGACGTCACTATCCAAAACCAGGCTGCCGTCCCTGAACACCACCGGAGCCGGGGCGTGGCGGGTTTCCGTCCAATTCCACGCGCGGGCCAGCAGGGACCAGAATGCCGCATGGGGAGAATCCTTCTCCCGCATCAGCCGCGCCGGAGTAGGCACAAAGGGGTATATCTGCACGGGCACGCTCTTCTGGCCGGCCGCCATGGCTTGTTCCACCATCGTATAAAGTTCCTCAATGCCCGGATCCGTCATCGCCAGGCAGCCGATGGAAACGTCCCTGCCATGCACCATGATCAGACTTCCCGTCCTGTTCAGGAAACGGTCGTAGGAATTGGGATAGCCGATGTTGAAAGACAGATGGTAATTGCTGCACGAATTCAATCCGGAGGGAACCACCTCATAAAATCCCTCCGGCGTCTGTCTGTCCCCTTCCTTCTGCTTGGGGCCGAGCTCTCCGGACCATGCGGCAATGGGATAGCGTTTGACGAGTACGTAGCGCTTTCCCTTGTCCGGCTTTACCCAGAGTTCCAGCAGGGAATCCTCCTTCACGGCACGCAGGAACACGGGAGACCCCACCCTGGCTCCGCAGGGACCCAGAAAGGAATTCAGGACGGGCGTTACCCGTTCGCGGGCGGCGGAGGCCCGACTGTCTGTATCATTGGCACACGCCATCCTGGAAACCATAACCGCACAAACTGCCAGAACCAGCCCCAGCCCGGTCAGCAGCACGTTTTTCTTCATGAAACACGTATAACTTTCCTATCTGTTTTTGCAAGGAGAAAACAACTGATTCTTTTAATGTTGTAAAGACCATTCCAAAAAAGGCGCTCCCTTCCCCTCCGATTGGCATTGACTTGTTCCATAGCCGGGCTTACACAGCCGGAATAGCCGCAACGGCCTTTTCCAGGGAAAACACACCGGAAACGTGTACGGCCTCAGAATGATTCTCCCCCTTCACCTCATGCGATATGGACATTGACCAGTTGCTTCCCATCACCACGCGCGGAGAATTGAGGGAATGGCTGGAACAATACCACCGCACCGCCTCATCCTGCTGGATTCCGATCACCCGCAAACCCTCTCCGCACGCCGTTCTTTACCTGGATGCCGTGGAGGAGGCCCTCTGCTTCGGCTGGATTGACAGCACGCGCAAAAAGACGCCGGAGGGGCATTTGGTTCAGCGTCTTTCTCCGAGGGCCAAAGGAAGCAAGTGGTCGGAACTGAACAAGGAACGCGTCCGCCGCCTGCTCAGAATGGGATTGATGACGCCGCGGGGAATGGATTGTTTGCCGGACATGGACCCGGAAGCTTTCCAAATAGATTCCGAAATCCTGGACGTCCTGCGCCGGGAACCGGAAACATACGCCCACTTTCTGAACTTCCCGCGTCTGTACCGCCATGTGCGCATTGATACCATTCAGATCAAGAAAAACCAGCCGGACCTGTTTAAAAGCCGCCTGGAAAAGCTTCTGGAACATACCCGCGCCAACAGGATGTACGGAGAATGGCATGACGGAGGCAGACTGTTAGAAGAATAAAAAACGGAATAGTTTTTTAAGCTGTTTTTTCTCTGCAGAGTTTTTTCCTTGCCGGTGTTCATAGGGGTTATAGGGGTTATAGGGACCATTAAGTCCACCTTGTCCATTGAGTCCATTTCCTTCCCTTTTCTTTGCACAGCCAGGGCCGCT
>NZ_KQ971089.1:23755-27296 GCF_001580195.1 Akkermansia sp. KLE1798 | reverse complement strand
AATAAGGATCAACAGAATAAGGATCAGCAGAATACTCCGGGCAGTCAGGACGAAATGAAAAACACGCCCCTTCCCTCCTCTCCGGAAAAAGACAAGCTGCCTGAAACTCCCGCTTCTTCCACTCCTCAGCCCCAGCCTACTGGGGAAGACGGCAAACCCGTCCCCGTAGCCGCGCAAAAGGAAAGCAAGGAAGCAAAAGAACGGCGGGAAGCCCGGGCCATCCTGATGGAACGCCGGGACATTGAACCCGGCTGCCCCGTGCCCCAGCGCTCTCCCGACTACCCGCCGGACAAGGACTATTAACCTCAGCCCCGGTCCGTCCATACCACTACAACAACCTTTCAAACACATCCGCAACATGATGAAAAAATTGATCGCCATCCTCCCCCTTCTCTTCTGCATGACCTTTACGGCCATGGCGGAAGTCGTCACCACATGGCTTTCCGACGCCGTCGTGCCGGGCGAACAAACCCGCCTCTTCATCATCCTGACGGACGGCAGCATCGGACGCCAGGACCCGCTCCCCAGAGTCAAGGGAGCCAGCATGCACTGGATCAGCCAGGGCAACTACATCCGCTGGCCGGGCTCTCCCAACCAGTCCGCCTTCCTGATGGCCATTGAAGTTACCCCGGATGAAGCGGGCACCGTGCAAATTCCCTCCCTGACCCTGAAAACGAACAATGACCGCACCTACACCACGCCCCCCCAGACACTGACGGTTTACCCGTACAGCGCCATCAAATGGAACACGCTGAACATGAACGGCGCCACCGTCCCATACGGCATGCTGTGGCATGTGGACAACCAGAAACCCTACGTTCACCAGCCGGACCGCTGCGAACTGAAAATCTACGCCCCGGAACACATTCTGGAATACACCATCCCCACCATCACTACGTCCAATCTGGCGGCATGGCGTTTTGAACCCACCCTGGCGGAACTGCTCCGGGGCCAGCCCCGCGGCTCCGTACTCTACCGGGGCGTCAACTGGAATGTGATGACCTTTCAGAGCGCCTTCTTCCCGCTGCGCGCCGGAGAAGTAACGGCATCCGGCACCGTCACGGCCCGCGCCATCCTTCCGGAGGCGGACCCGCTCATCGCCAGTTTCAGCCGTATGGAAATGCTGGTGGAAATGGCCATACCGGAAGTGAAAATCACCGCGCAGGAACTCCCGGAAGGCGCCCCCGCCTCCTTCACCAATGCCGTAGGCAACTTCCGCATCTCCGCCAGTACGGATGCAAGGGACCTCAGCGCCAACGAACCCATCACTGTTAAAATCAAGGTGGAAGGTTCGGGCAACATCCACAGCATCAACTGCCCTTCGCTGACGGATGCCTCCAACTGGAAACTCTACCCGCCCAACAAGCTGGACCCCAGCCAGAACACGCGCACCACGCAGGGAACCGTGGAATTCCAGCAAATGCTGCGCCCCATCGCCCAGACGGACGCCATCCCGTCCTTCGAACTCACCTTCTTTGACCCCAGCACGCAGCAATACAAAACCGTAACCACCGCCCCCATTCCGCTGGAATGGAAAGCCTCCGCCATCACGGGAGCCTCCGCCGGAACGGGCGCGCCCGCCACGCCTCCGCCGGCAGGAACCATTCCGGTGGCGGAAATGACGGACATCTACGGCATGGCGCCCGCCGTCATCATGAACACCCTCACTTCCCCGGCCCACTGGGGATGGTACTTCCTGGCGTACATCCCCGCCATAATCCTGCTCGGCATGGCCCTGATCCGCTACATCCGGAAAGTGCAGAAGGAAAGCTTCACGGCCAGGGAACGCATGCGCTCCTTCAAAAAGCTCGCCTCCACCCCGCGCCAGGCAAACTCCACGGAATTCCTGCGCGCCGCCGGCAACTTCATAGAAAGCTACATCCCGCCGTCCAAACAAAATGAAGAAATGAAAACGATCCTTCAACTCCGGGACGACAGGGCCTTCCAACCTTCCGGCACTGCGGACGAACTGCCCCATGCGGAACGCCAGAACATGCTGCAAGCCATTAAAAAAGCCATCGCCAAGCTCCCCTTGCTCCTCCTCGGCGCCATTCTGGCCGCCTCCCTCGCCGCAACTCCCGGCCACGCCGCTGAAACGGATGAAACAGGCATCCGGGCCTATGAACAGGGCGAATACACGAAAGCCATTGACTACTTCAACAAACAAAGCGAAAACACGAACCTCTCCAAATCGGCCCGTGCCTACGCCTGCTTTGGCGCCGGGAACTCCTACTACCGCCTCAACAAGCCCGGCCTGGCCGCGCTCAACTACCGCCGCGCCCTGGAGCTCTCCCCGTACTTCACGGAAGCGAAAAGCAACCTCCAATTTATCGAACGCAAAGAAGGGGCCATCCTTCCTCCGGACACCACGGAAAACCAGTGGCTCACCTACATCAGCCATGATGTGCTGGTACCCATAGCCATTCTCTCCGGAGCCGTCATGCTCACCTTCCTGGCCCTCCTCACTGTCTCCCGCAGGCACGGCGTCCTGCTGACCATCCTGGCCACCCTCAGCGGCCTGGTTACCGTAGCCGCCGTCATGAACTACATCATGTACCCGGAAACGCCGGAATCCATCCCGCCGGACTGCCTGCTCGTGGTCACGAAAAAAACGCCTGCCCGCCATGCCGCGGACATGGGCAGCCCCGCCCTCATGACCCTCCCGGAATCCACGCCGCTCATCCTGCGAGCGGAACGCGGCTCCTGGTACTACGCCAGCACCTTCCAGAACACCCCCGTCTGGATACCCAAGACGGACGCCCAGCCGCTATAGCCCTTTTCCGGCACAATAGGAACAATCCTCTTCTCCGGAATATCACGGACATTCGGGCAGAGAACAACCAACAAACAACCCATCAACAAATATGGAAATGGAACAACAATTCTGCCAGAGCTGCGGCATGCCCGTAAACGACTCCACTTTCGGAAAAGAAGCGGACGGAAGCAGCAACGAGGACTACTGCCACTACTGCTATGCAGAGGGCCGTTTCACCCGGGACTGCACCATGGATGAAATGATCGAGCATAACCTGGAATACCTTGATGAATTCAACAAGGACTCGGAAAAGAAATATACCGTGGAAGAAGCCCGGGCCGGCATGAAGCAATTCTTCCCGCACCTCAAAAGATGGAAGCAATAACGGGATAACCCCTTGTCTTCATAGGGCAAACTATCTCATACAAACAGCTGCCGGACGCAGGAAACCTGATAAAATATCAGGAATACCTGTGGAATGGCTGACGGGAAATCATGATCCATAAGGGATAACATGGAAGCCTGACCGGCCTTGGATCATCCGGGCCTGTCCCACCTGTCTTAACCGACACAAAAAAGCCGCCAGAAAAAATCTGGCGGCTTTCTAGCATCGTGAAATGTTGAAGCATAACTGTTGCTTATTCATTCTACTGTGTACATGAAGGAGCACTATGCTGGAATATGAACAATCCGTATGACCACGCACCCGTGAGGGTGCGACGACAGGCTACCCGCTGGGCCCATGTGGACGCGGTGGTTTCAATCCACGCACCCGTGAGGGTGCGA
>NZ_KQ971089.1:23173-23655 GCF_001580195.1 Akkermansia sp. KLE1798 | reverse complement strand
GGTTTCAATCCACGCACCCGTGAGGGTGCGACCGGAAAAGACCGCGCTGAAGGAGTATTTGAGCCACGTTTCAATCCACGCACCCGTGAGGATGCGACTCCTTAAGGTCTGCTTCAATTTCCGGTATAGCGGTTTCAATCCACGCACCCGTGAGGGTGCGACGAGTTTTCCATTTCTTCCCATGGTCCAGCCGTCGTTTCAATCCACGCACCCGTGAGGGTGCGACAGGAGACTGTATCTGTGGGGCCTCGTAAAACGCGTTTCAATCCACGCACCCGTGAGGGTGCGACGACAAGCGGGAGGATCGTCGTGGAGAGTACGCACGTTTCAATCCACGCACCCGTGAGGGTGCGACGGCCTCTTCCAGGCCCGGCAAGGCCCCCACCGGGTTTCAATCCACGCACCCGTGAGGGTGCGACGCTGCATCGGAGTCGGAAGAATGATCGCCGAAGGTTTCAATCCACGCACCCGTGAGGGTGCGA
>NZ_KQ971089.1:22130-23073 GCF_001580195.1 Akkermansia sp. KLE1798 | reverse complement strand
TTTCAATCCACGCACCCGTGAGGGTGCGACGGCATTGATGGGGAGCGCTCCGGTCTCTGGCGGGGTTTCAATCCACGCACCCGTGAGGGTGCGACCAGCTTCGTCCGTAGTAATCGTGGACCAGGCGGGTTTCAATCCACGCACCCGTGAGGGTGCGACTTAGAAAGCAATAAAAAGATGGAACTCATTAAGATGTTTCAATCCACGCACCCGTGAGGGTGCGACTGGAGATGATCAATTCTTTTTCCACCGCCTGGTTGTTTCAATCCACGCACCCGTGAGGGTGCGACGAGCAGTTGCAGCAACTTATCAACAATGCTCTCCTGTTTCAATCCACGCACCCGTGAGGGTGCGACTTCGCGCGGGGTGTTTTTCACCATTTCCCGGACAGTTTCAATCCACGCACCCGTGAGGGTGCGACCGGCGCGCCGGCGGCGCCCGGCGGCGGCGAGGGAGTTTCAATCCACGCACCCGTGAGGGTGCGACTCTTCCGGCCCGTCATCATCGTCAAGGGACGGATGTTTCAATCCACGCACCCGTGAGGGTGCGACACGCATGCTCAGATACGGGAATTGATTGAGGCCCGTTTCAATCCACGCACCCGTGAGGGTGCGACCCATGCAAAGATTATGAGTAACGAAAGTACAGAGTTTCAATCCACGCACCCGTGAGGGTGCGACTGCCATTCAGGACAAAATAAACCTGCATGTAGTGTTTCAATCCACGCACCCGTGAGGGTGCGACTGATTTTCCCCAAGAAAAAAACCGTCACCGTGAACGGGTTTCAATCCACGCACCCGTGAGGGTGCGACTGTTCATCACCTTCCGCGCCCCCTTGATAAGCTGGGTTTCAATCCACGCACCCGTGAGGGTGCGACACATTAGCCATTCCATCGACACTGACAACGCTTTTGTTTCAATCCACGCACCCGTGAGGGTGCGA
>NZ_KQ971089.1:21413-22030 GCF_001580195.1 Akkermansia sp. KLE1798 | reverse complement strand
TTGTTTCAATCCACGCACCCGTGAGGGTGCGACACTCCGGAGGGAACGTAGGGGATGTAACTGGAAACGTTTCAATCCACGCACCCGTGAGGGTGCGACTCCCGGTGGCTGGGGAAAGGGGCCTAAACCATAGTTTCAATCCACGCACCCGTGAGGGTGCGACCCAGACAGTCTGTCCGTTGATGTAGGAAGCATAGGTTTCAATCCACGCACCCGTGAGGGTGCGACCGTAGTGATGTCCCCATTCGTCAGGTCCATACCGTTTCAATCCACGCACCCGTGAGGGTGCGACCGTTGGCGGCCTTGACGGTGGCGTTCAAGTCCTGGGTTTCAATCCACGCACCCGTGAGGGTGCGACGTCCGGATATCGTATTTGCCTGCCTGCTGCCTGAGTTTCAATCCACGCACCCGTGAGGGTGCGACAGGCACAGATAGCCGTCTTCGGGAGACGGCGGAGGTTTCAATCCACGCACCCGTGAGGGTGCGACGTATATTGACCTTGTTGACGGGAGGTAAGGGACCGTTTCAATCCACGCACCCGTGAGGGTGCGACGATATTTTTGACGGCGTTAAACCTGAGGCTAAAGTTTCAATCCACGCACCCGTGAGGGTGCGAC
>NZ_KQ971089.1:5010-21313 GCF_001580195.1 Akkermansia sp. KLE1798 | reverse complement strand
TTTCAATCCACGCACCCGTGAGGGTGCGACGGCAGGGGTGCTTACAAATTGATCATTAATTGCACAAATAATGATTTGCGCCAACCTGCCATATCAATCTGCAAGCACCCACGCCTTAAAAAATGATCATTACTGTCAATCTAATATCCCCAACAGGTTATGAAAATCGCCGACTTCCCGGGAATTTCCTGTGTGCTTGGGGTTGGCGCCGGGAACCACGGATGCCGGCTCTTCTCTTCAAAAGAGATGCCTCATCCGGACAACCGGTGCCTGCACGTGGTGCGTATTTATAATAAAATGACCACGACGATTCGTCCAGCAACTTTCCTCAAACCACACCGCAGCCTTTGCTGTCCCCCACGGAAAAAAGCCTTCCCGAACAAAAAACGCTGCGGAACAGTTTCACTCGTTCCGCAGCGTCCGTGCAAACAAATATCCGGATCTTTTACATGATGCTCTTGCGCGTCCACCTGTTGAGGTTCAGCAGCCAGACAAGGAAGAGCGAAACTGCGGACGCCAGGCAGGCCATCAACGGAATTTTCACGCAGGCGGGAAGACCCGTCCACCCGATGAAGTCAATAGCATCATAGGCGCACTGCACAAAGAAGAAGTGGCACAGGTACACGCCGAAGGTCAGGGCGGCTATCCGGGACAATGCCGGGCTGGTTTTAATCCGGAGTTTACTCACTATGGCGAAGATGGCAAAGGTCATCATAAACACGTTGATACCGGAAAAGTACCACAGAATCTCCAGCTTGGAATACTGGCCGGGAAAATGCTTCTGCGTTTCCAGGAAGCCGAAGAAGGTAATGGCAAAGCCGGCCAGGAACAGGGGGAGCGTGATGGAGAGAGTCTTTTTCCAGTTCCAGTCCAGGGGATACTTCATCAAATAATGGGCAAGCACCATGTACCCCATGAAGCCCGCGAAGTTGTAGAACATGCCGTACGGGTTCCAGTCGCAGATGCCCAGAATCCCCATATTGCCGTAATTGCCCTCATACCCCAGCGCCGGAGCCAGCATCTGGACGTACGGCAGGACCACGCTGAATATCCAGATTCCCAGGAAAATCTTCACGTCCTTCCTTTTGGCCTGGGTCAGCCATGCGCTCATGATGGGCATGAACAGGTACAAACCCACGAGCATGTACACGTACCAGAGAGGAGTGGTGTCATAATTGAAATTGAAAATAAAGGTGTACAGCTTGTCGACCGTGGCGCTCCAGGTATAAGTGTCCATCACGATGTTGGGGTTGGCCGTCTGCACGCCCGCGGCAAAGTAGAGGAAGTAAAACAGGGGAAGCGCCAGGGACCACACGACCAGCGGAATCAGAATCCTCTTGAGCCGGCGTGAATAGAAAGCGCCCATTTCCATCGTCACGGGAAAAAGCAGGACGCCGGAAATCATCGCAAACAAAGGAACACAGGGCCGTACGAGGCTGCCGATGAAGACGCCCGACTTAAAGTCGAAACTGCCGTCAAAGCTCCCAACGAAGGGATCGCAGCAATGGGCCAGCACGACGAGGAAGCACGCCAGGATGCGCAGAAAATCTACCCAGGCGATGTGACCGCCTCCGGCATTCAATGGTTGGTTGGTACTCATGGTGGTGGAGGGATAAGCGCCGCCCGTCATCGTCGCAGGCGTTCGGAAACTATACCCATTTCCCCGGCTTATTCTATCATAAAATGGAAAAGGGATTTTCCTCTCCCCAAAAACGAACAGACCGTTTCAACAGCCTTAAAGCAAAGACACAAAGTTTGCATGCAACCTATGCTCCCTTGCAGCAACCCAGTCGGCAACCGTTTTCTTCCCGGTTTTCCGCGGAAAAATCATGATGAACCTGCCTTTCGCCGGAAAAGGTCCGGAGTTTTTCCGCCTTTCTCCCGCTCGTCCTCCTTCCCTCTTTTTCCTGTAGGAACCGGCAAGAATCTTTCCCTTCGCCTGCCTCCATTTTTCAAAAACAATGCCGCCGTTATCAGGTACCCTCTTCCGTTTTCTGTTCCCGTGCTCCGGTCCTTTCATCCCGCAGGAGGAAACAATCCCTCCGGTTGATTGCCATCGTCCTCTCCGTCCGTTGCCCGGCCTCCGCCGTCCCTCCCCGCCGGCTGTAAAAAACGGCCCGGATTCCTCCCTCCACAGTCCACGAACTTCTTGCAAAAGCCCCGTACTTCCGTCATCATACGCACATGGTCATTCCCGCATTCTCCCATTGTGTCAGCAAGCTGGGCGTCGATGAAAACGACGTCATTCCCTTCGGCCGCAACAAGGCCAAGATTCCCTTGAATGTGCTCGACAAGACCGCCACTCCCGGCAAGCTCATCCTGGTATCCGCCATCACCCCCACCCCCTCCGGAGAAGGAAAAACCACCGTGTCCATCGGTCTGGCACAGGGACTTCAGGCCATCGGCAAGAAAGCCTGCCTGGCGCTCCGCCAGCCTTCCATGGGTCCCGTCTTCGGTCGCAAGGGCGGCGCCACCGGCGGCGGACAAAGCTCCCTGACGCCGATGGAGGAAATCAATATGCACTTTACGGGGGACTTCCACGCCATCACCTCCGCGCACAACCTCATCAGCGCCATCATTGACAACGCCATGTTCTTCCACACGCTGAACATTGACGAACGCAAAGTCACGTGGAAGCGCGTGATGGACATGAACGACCGCGCCCTGCGCTCCATCATCGTGGGCCTCAACAGGCAGGGATTCCCGCGGGAAACAGGGTTCGACATCACCCCGGCTTCTGAAATCATGGCATGCCTGTGCCTGGCTACGTCCTACAAGGACATGGAGAATCGCATCAACCGCATCGTTATCGGCTTCACGGCGGACGACAAACCCGTTTTCGCCAAGGAACTGGGCATTACCGGCTCCGTCATGGCCCTGCTGAAAGACGCCCTGATGCCGAACCTGGTCCAGAGCGTGGAAGGCGTGCCCTGCTTCCTGCACGGCGGCCCATTCGCCAACATCGCCCACGGCTGCAACTCCGTGCTGGCTACGAAAATGGCTCTCCACTTCGGTGACTATGCCGTGACGGAAGCCGGATTCGCCTTTGATCTGGGTGCGGAAAAATTTTTGGATATCAAATGCCGCCAGTCCGGCCTGAATCCCGCGGCCATCGTCATCGTCGCCACGGCCCGCGCCCTGAAAATGCACGGAGGAACCGCCCTGGCGGATCTGAAAAACACGGACGTGGCCGCCCTGAAAAAGGGCTTGGCAAACCTAGACGCCCATCTGGACGCCGCCGCCCACTACAAGCGCCCCGTGGTCGTGGCCGTCAACAAATTCTTTGATGACTCCCAGGAGGAACTGGACGCCATCATGGAGCACTGCGCGGAACGCGGCATCCCCTGCGCCATTGCGGACATCTTTTCCCGCGGAGGGGAAGGCGGGAAGGAACTGGCCCAAATCGTGGTAGAAGCGGCAGACCGTCCTTCCCCGCCCTTCAAGCCCCTGTATGAATCTGCCCTACCCGTGGAGGAAAAACTCAATATCATCGCCCGCAGCATTTACGGAGCGGACGGCGTGGAACTGACGCCTGCGGCCAAAAAAAAGCTGGCCCAGTTTGAAGCCAGCCGTCTAACGGACCTCCCCATCTGCATGGCAAAAACCCAGAACTCTCTTTCCGACAACGGCAGGCTGCGTGGCCGCCCCACCGGATTCACCGTCACCGTGCGCGACTTTGAAATCGCCAACGGGGCCGGATTCCTGGTAGCCCTCTGCGGGGAAATCATGCGCATGCCCGCCCTGCCCGTCTCCCCGAACGCCATGCACATCTATCTGGACAACAAAGGCAACGTCCAGGGGCTGTAAACGGTCCAAGAAAAAACACCCTCCTTCACCGCCATGAAAATAGCCATTCTGGGAGCCGGGGCGCTCGGCTGCTATTACGGAGCCAGACTTCAGAAATCCGGCCACGACGTATCGTTCATCGTACGCTCGGAATACGACTACCTGAAAGAACACGGTCTGGAAGTGAAAAGCCTGCACGGGAACATTTCGCTGCCCCGCATCAAGGTATACCGGGAAGCGTCGGAAGTCGGTCCGGTGGATCTCGTCGTCGTCGCCTGGAAAAGCACGGCCAATGCGGGATTTGCCAAGGCCCTCCCTCCCTTGATGGGACCAGACACGGTGGCCGCCACTCTCCAGAATGGCATGGGAAACGCGGAGGAAATCGCCCGTATTATCCCGTCGGACCGCATTTACGTGGGCCTGTGCTTCATCTGCGCCATGCGGGAGGAACCGGGCCACATCAACCATTTGGAAGGCGGCAACATTCAATTCGCACCGTTCGTCCCGTCGCCGGAGGGCTCCGCAAAGGCGCAGGAACTTTCCGCTCTCTTTGCCGGGGCGGGCATCAAGACACGCGCCTTTGACAACGCGGAACAGATCCAGTGGTACAAGCTCGTCTGGAACATACCGTTCAACGGGCTCTGCTTGGCGCTGGGGGGCATCAGCATCGCGGAACTCTACAAAAACCCGGAAAACGTCGCCCGTGTCCGCCGCATCATGGAAGAAGTGGTCCGGGCCGCCAAAGCCCGCGGCCACACGTTGCCGAACGACCTGGTCGAATTCCACCTTTCCCGCACGGAAAGCATGGGAGCCTTCATCCCGTCCAGCGCCGTGGACTACAACGAAGGACGCCCCATCGAATACACGGCCATCTGGGGCGATCCCCTCGCTAAAGCCCATCAGGCCGGAGCCTCCGTACCCGAATGGGAACAACTGGACAGGGATATCCGCCAGCGCCTGAAAATGGATTAATCTGCCGCACCCCCGCGAATCATGCTGAAAAACACCGTCATTTTCATCATTGCCCTGCTGGGCTTCGGCATGATCCGCCTGCCCCTGCAGGAACGTATTCTGGAGCAGGAGAAGAACGCTGGACTGCTGGAAGAGCCGGTGAACCTTTCATCCTCCGATTATCTGGAACAACAGCTTGCCATGGTGTCCCTGGGCGGCCTGCGTTCCCTGGTGGCGGCGGTGCTGAGCATGGAGGCCTTCGACTGCTTCCTGATTTCCGACTGGACCAATCTGGAGCGCCGATACAACCAGATCACCGCCCTTGCCCCGCATTCCGATTTTTACTGGGACAACGGTTCCTGGCATCTGGGGAACAACGCTTCCTCCAGCTATCTGGACAACAAGCGCCTTTCCCCTCTGGAACGCCGGGAAGGATTCCGCAAGTACATTCAGAAGGGACGCGATTTCCTGCAAAAGGGCATCAAGGCCAATCCCGGCAGTTGGTACCTGTATTCTCTGCTGGGCAACATGTACAGCGATACGTACCGCCAGCCGGATTTTGAAAAGGCCGCGGAAGTCTACCGGAAAGCCCGAGAACTGGGCGCTCCAGCCCTCACGGCGCGCAAGGAGTTTTACGCCCTGGCCCGCGTCCCCTCCAAATCCAGGGAGGCTCTGAAACTGGGGAAAGAATTGTTCAAAGACCCCCGCAACCGCGTTCCCAGCCTGGTCACCAACATTTTCGTGCTGGAAAACCGTCTGCATGTTCCGGAAAAGGACAGGATTCCCTTCCGCGAACTTTATCCTACAGACGAAATCGCGCGCGACATGATGACCGCCCACTTGGCCAATTCCCTCAGATACCCCGTGGACGGACTGAGGGAAACTCTGGAATCCCTGCCTGAGGCCAACCCGGATGATCCGGCGCCGGATGGCAAAGACTAAGGATTTCAGGGAATAAAAAATGTTTTACCTCCGCCGAATCATTTTGCCGCCTTTACCCCTCCACGCGGATATTCAGCCCAGGGCCTTTGGCCGTTGCTCCGCCGGTTCCATTTACCCGCTTGGCAAAAAACGGGAAATGCGCTATACTGGGCTTTCGCAACACCATGAGTAGAATAGCCCTGATCAGTGACATCCATGCCAACCTGCCCGCCCTGGAAGCGGTGATGAAGGATATAGAACAGCTGCAATGCGATGCCGTTTACTGCCTGGGTGATATTGTGGGCTACAACGCCAATCCTTCCGAATGCCTTGAATTCATCCGTTCCCGACAGATTCCCACCGTTCGCGGCAACCACGACGAGGAAGCGATCGGGGAAGACAACCCGGCAGGCATGAATCCCGTGGCGTACAGCGCCTTGATGTGGACGCGCCAGCAGCTTTCCGACGAGCAGAAGAAATGGCTGCGCCGCGCTCCCTTCCAGCGCATTCTTCCCAATGAAATCGTGCTGGTGCACGCCACGCAGGACAAGCCCAACTCCTGGGCATACGTCACAAATGTGGACACGGCTACGCACAGCATCAACATGCTGCGGGACAACCAGTTCCTCTGCTTCAACGGCCACACCCACGTTCCGCGCACCTTCATCCGGCACGAAGGGAGCATCCAGGAGTACGAGTCCGGAGATATCCAGCTCCTCAAAACCAACAAATACCTGATCAATGTAGGTTCCGTAGGACAGCCGCGCGACGGGGACCCCCGCGCAGCCTACGGCATTCTGGATACGGACGGTATGGTTTATTACCAGCGCCGCGTGGAATACGACGTGGAGGAAGCCCAGCGGCGCATTCTGGCGGCCGGACTGCCGGACATGCTGGCGCGCCGACTGGGGGAAGGAATATAGCCCTCCGCGCACAGCGGCCGGACATCCAGGGCCGGAAACCGGAAATACGGCGCCATTTTGGCGGTTTTTCTGTATTCTCCATGCCGGAACCGGGGAAAACGTGGAAAGCCACATGTTAGGAAAGGCTCACAAACAAGGATTGCGGCTTGCCTCGCATGCCACAAACCAGTAGAGTTCTGCGCGACGAATGAAGACCTATATCATCAGACGACTCCTTCTCATGCCCCTGACGCTCCTGGGGGTCACCTTCCTCGTCTTTTGCATAACCCGCTTTGTTCCGGGAGGTCCCATTGAACAAATGATGCAGCAGCAGAGCATGAGCGCCCTGTCCGGTCAGAAGGCGGGCTCCCAGCGCGGGGACAACAACCTGAGCGAGGCCGACATGGAGCGGCTGGAAGAGCAGTACAGCCTTCAGGAACCCATCGTCACGGCCTATCTTCAATGGTTGGGCGTGCTGCCCAAGAAGATTTCCATTTCCCGTGAGGAATTCGGGATTATTACCGGTGAGGAGCCGGCAGACAGGGAGGACGAATATGCCGGCATTTCCGACACCCACACCAAAATCAATCTGAACGAGACGGGAGAACAGGTCGTCGTCGTGCGGCCGGACAAGGATTCCAAGGAAGTCAAGGACGCCTTCTTTTCCGGGACGCCTTCCCGGAAAGCGGCTACGGAAGGATGGACGGTGGAGGTGGAATCCCCAATGGACCGCGCCGAACGCTGGGCCAGGCGCATGCGGCAGACGGGAAATGAGGGGGCCATTCAGGACAAGGCGAAAGGCTATGCCTGGCGGGCCGTGATGTACAAGACAAGCTTTGACGGCCTGCTCCAGGGCACCATGGGCAACTCCTTCAAATACAATGAACCGGTATGGGACATGATCAAGGAGCGCATTCCTGTCTCCCTGTACTTCGGCATCCTGAGCGCCATCATCACGTATTCCGTGTGCATTCCCCTGGGCATTGTGAAGGCCATACGGCACAAGAGCGTGGTGGACAACATTTCCTCCGTGCTGATCTTCCTGGGGTATTCCGTTCCCGGCTTTGCGCTGGGCGCCGTGCTCGTGGTGTACCTGGGCGCGCGCCTGGAATGGTTCCCGCTGTGCGGCCTTACCTCCGCGGACTTTGCGGACATGGGATTCTGGGAACAGGCGGCCGACCTGCTGCACCATACCGTGTTGCCCCTGATCTGCTACGTGGTCAGCTCCTTCGCCATCACTACGATGATGATGAAGAACAACCTGATGGACAACCTTTCCTCCGACTACGTCCGGACAGCCATGGCCAAAGGCGTGAGCTTCAAGGGGGCCGTGATCAAGCACGCCTTCCGCAACTCCTTCATTCCCATTGCTTCCACGCTCGGTAGCCTGATCAGCCTGATTGTGGCCGGCTCCATGTTGGTGGAAAAGGTGTTCGACATCCAGGGCTTCGGCATGCTGAGCTACCAGGCCCTGATGGACAAGGACTACGCCCTGATCATGGGCACGCTGCTGCTCACCTCCTTCCTGATGGTGCTGGGCAACCTGCTTTCCGACATCATCGTGGCCGCCGTAGACCCGCGCATCAAATTTGAATAACACACATGGTTAGAAAACTGGCATACCTTCTCATCATCCTGGCGGTCCTCACCGCCGCGGGCGAGCTGTGCGGGCTGCTCCTCCCCACGCTGAGCTGGCCCTTCACTGTCTCGCGGGAAATGAGCATGCTTCACATCGTCTGCGCGGACCAGAACAACAGCGGCCTCCTGACGCCTCAGGGAAAATTCCTGTGGTTTGGCTGGGCCTGCGTGCTGGTCATGGCCGGAGCGGGCCTCTGGATCAGGCTGAAAGGACCGCGCCGGTTCCGCCCCACGCCAATCACCAAAAGACGCCTCCAAAGGTTCAAAAGCATTTCCCGCGGCTACGTCTCCCTGGTCATCCTGCTGGCCCTGACGCTGCTGGCCTGCATGGACCAGTGCCTGGTGGGAAAAAGGGCGCTGCTGGTCATTCAGGACGGATCCTGGTACTTCCCCGCCATCATGCGCAAGGTGTACAAGGGTTCCACCTTCGGTCAGACCGGGGACTTTGCGGATGCGGAAGCCAACTACCGGGAACTGAAAAAACAGGCGGGCCAGCCCGGAAAACCCTCCCTGGTCGTCATGCCCCTCGTCCCCTACGACCCCACGGGGGATTCCACCAATCCGGGCTCGGAAGCGCTGGTCGTGAATGAAGAGGGCCTGGTCTGCGAAGCCGATGGAAAGCCGTACTCCGGCCTTGCCTCCCGCCTGCATAAGGATGAAGAAGCCCTGCCGCACATCAGCTACAAATTCCGCAAGGGAAAAAAGGTGGACCGCGCCACCGGATGGCTGGAGGACAGGACGGAAGTGTACAGCGCCACGTACGAGAACAACAAGATTGTGGCGGAACACTACAACGGCCCCGGCACCAAGGAGGATTTCCTGAAACAGACGGATGAAAACAAAATCAGCCGCATCTTCTACCACCCGGCGCCGCCCCTCAAGGGCGGCCACCTGCTGGGCACCAACACCCAGGGGGCGGACATCCTGGCCTACCTGTACGGAGGCCTTCAGGTCAACATGAAAGCCGCCATCTTCTACCTGCCCATCGTGTACTTCATCGGCATCACCTTCGGAATGATGATGGGGTACTTCGGCGGCATGTTCGACCTCGGCATGCAGCGCCTCATAGAAATCTTCTCCCAGGTGCCCTTCCTCTTCATCATCATGATCATCTCGGACATGGTGCCTCTTCACATGAAAGGCATGTTCCTGATCATCAGCCTGCTGATCATGTTCGGGTGGATGTCCATGACCTACCAGCTCCGAACCTCCACCATGAAGGAAAAGGCGCGGGACTACGTGGCGGCGGCGCGCGTGGTGGGGGCGTCCACCAACCGCATCCTCTTTGTCCACATCCTGCCGAACCTGGTCGCCATCCTGGTCACGCTGGTGCCGTTCAGCGTCTCCGCCCTGATCCTGGCCCTGGCATCCCTGGACTATCTCGGCTTCGGCCTTCCGGACACCTATGCAAGCTGGGGGCGCCTGCTGAATGACGGCCTTGCGGACCTTTCCGCCTCCTGGGTGGTTACCTCCGCCTTCTCCGCCCTGGTCATCACTCTGCTGCTCGTCACCTTCATCGGGGAGGCTGTCCGCGAAGCCTTCGACCCAAAAAAATTCACCACTTACAAATAAGAATATTCCCTTTTTCACAGACTCCATGCTCAAGCTTTCCGCCATTCTCCGCACGATCCTTGCCTCCGTCTCCGTGTCCCTTCTGCTGACAGCGAGCGCCGGCTGCAAGGATTCCTCCCAATCCCAGGGGGTGGGCTGGCAGCCGAACGTTCCTTTCGGAACCCTGCCGCCGGGTTTCGACACCTTCCCGGAACGGTGGAACAGGCAGATCAACGACAGGCTGGCCCGGGAAGAAGCGGCCAAGCAAAAGGAAATCCGGGAACTCCGGGAAAAATTCTTCAAGGAGGAAGACCCCAAAATCCGTGAAAAACTGCAGAGCAAACTCATCTCCGACGAAGCCGCGCTGTCCGTCATTCATCGGAGACAGAGCGAAGGGGACTACATCCAATTCAAGACTCCGGCGGACATCCCCGCAGACCTCAAATGGGAAGACGGGCTGGACAATCCGGAAATAGGCGACCCGAACGCCAAAAAAGGCGGCGTTCTGCGCCAGTGGGCCCCCGGCTCCTACCCGGACACGTTCCGCCCCAACGGCCCGAACAGCAACAGCGGATTCCGCGGCCCCCTGTATGATGAAATCATCATCGGCCTCGTCTCCATCCACCCGGTCACCGGAAAAATCATTCCCGGCATCGCCCGGAAATGGGCGGAATCCCCGGACAGGCGCACCGTCTATTTCGAACTGGACCCGGACGCCCGCTACTCGGACGGAGCCAAGGTCAAGGCGGTGGACCTGCTGGTGAACATGTACATCCGAACCTCGGAACACAGCCGTGACGTTTTTTACAACAACTTCTACTACCAGAACGCCTCCAACATCACCATTTACGACGACAGCCGCTTCTCCGTCACTCTTCCCTCCCCCAAACCCCTGCTGCCCTACTACTGCACCCTGTTCATCCCGTCCCCGCCGCATTTCTACTGCGAGTTCGGCCCCAGCTACGTGGAACGCTACCAGTGGCGCGTGCCTCCCACCACCGGGGCCTACGTGGTGAAGCCCGACGGCATCATCCGCGGGCGGCAGGTCATCCTCCAGCGCATACCGGACTGGTGGGGCAAGGATAAAAAGTTCACGAAGTACATGTATAACGTGGACCAGATCGTGTACAACTTCATCGGGGAACCGTCCAAGGCCATTGAACTCTTCCGCATCGGAGAGCTGGACGTGCTGAACATCACGAAGCCGGAGCTGTGGCACGAACGCATGGAAATACCGGAGGTCCATAACGGCTACATCAACCGCAGCACCTTCTACACCATCTACCCGCGGCCTCCCACGGGCATCTTCCTGAACACCTCCAAGCCGCCGTTCAACGACCTCAACGTTCGCCTGGGCTTCCAGCACGCGCTGAATATCCAGAACATCATTGACATCACGTTCCGTGGGGACTACCAGCGCCTCAACTCCTACGACTCCGGCTTCGGAAAATTCACCAACCCCTACATCAAGGCGCGCCCCTACTCTCCGGAACAGGCGCGGGCCTTCTTCGCCAGCGCGGGATATACCATTCCGTGCCCGGACGGTATTCTCCGCAAGCCGGACGGCACCCGTCTGACCGCCGCCATCACGTTCCCCAACTCCTCCCCCACCCTGGCCTCCACACTGGGCAAGCTGAAGGAGGACGCCCGCAAGTGCGGCCTGGAAATCCAGCTTGACCCGCTGGACTCCACCGTAGCCTTCCGCAAGATCATGGAAAAACGCGCCCAGGCCTCCTTCATGGCCTGGGGATTCACTCCGCCCCACCCCATGAACGAGCAGGGCTTCCATTCCCGCTACGCCTACGACGAACGCGGCAGCCTCATCACGTACACCAACAACATCACCGCGTATGCGGACAAGGAGATGGACAAGTTGCTGGACGACGAAACGAACGCCGCCACGGAAGACGAACTGCAGAAAGCCACCTGGAAAGTGCAGCAGAAAATTCATGACGAAGCCCTGTGGGTGCCCTGCTGGACCACGGAATTCATCCGCCTGGGCTATTGGCGATGGGTCAAATGGCCCAACAGCGCCACCACGCAATTCTGCCATCCGGTCGTCTTCGACCCCATGGAAAGCTACCTATACTGGGTGGACAACGACGTGAAGAAAGAAACGCTGGAAGCCAAGCGGGAGGGCAGAACCTTCGAGGAAGTGGACGCCGTGTACGACCAGTACCGCTTCCTTGACTCCATCGACAGCCTGGACAACAAGGACGGCGCGGACAAACTGCCTTCCGTCCCCGCCATCCCGGAAAACGGCGTCACTCAGGAAGAACCCCCTACCACGGAAAAATAACAAGTGAGCGAACCCCTGTTGGAAATCAAGAACCTGGTCACCGGATTCGAGACGGAATCCGGCCTGCTGAAAGCGGTGGACGGCGTCAGCTTCACCGTCCCCAAGGGCTCCTGCGTAGGCATCGTGGGGGAATCCGGCTGCGGCAAGAGCGTCACGGCCATGTCCATCGTCCGCCTTCTGCCCCAGCCCATGGGAAAAATCCTGGACGGGGAAATCCTGTTCCAGGGACGCGACCTGGTCCAGGCCAAGGAAACGGACATGCACGGCATCCGCGGCAGGCACATCGGCGTCATCTTCCAGGAACCCATGACGGCCCTGAACCCCGTGCACAGCATAGGGCGGCAAATCGGGGAATCCCTGATGCTCCACCGCGGCCTGAACGCCAGGGAAGCGCGCGACGCCGCCATCCAGCTCCTGCAGCGCGTCCGCATTCCCGCTCCGGAACAGCGCGTGGACGAATTCCCGCACCAGCTCTCCGGCGGCATGCGCCAGCGCGTCGTCATCGCCATTGCCCTAGCCTGCCATCCGGAACTCATCATTGCGGACGAACCCACCACGGCGCTGGACGTCACGGTGCAGGCGCAAATTCTTTCCCTGCTCAAGGACCTCCAGGCGGAAATGGGCTCCTCCTCCATCCTCATCACACATGATCTGGGCGTCATCGCCCAGAGCTGTGACTCCGTCGTGGTCATGTATGCCGGACGCGTGGTGGAAAAAGCCCCGGTCCGGGAACTCTTCTCCAATCCGCTCCATGCCTATACCAGGGGCCTGCTGGCCTCCATCCCGCAATTAAGCTCCGTGCGCAAGACCAAGCTGCCCACCATCCCCGGCCAGGTGGCCTCCATTGCGGACTTCGTGCCCGGCTGCCGCTTCTGCCAGCGGCAGGGCGTGCCTGCGGAGGAACTGACGGAACGCCCGCCCCTGGTGGAAGTGACCCCCGGGCACTTCGTGGAAGCCTGCCCCCGCTGCGCCAACCTTTAACCCCTCCTTTGCCATGCCGGAACCACTCTTGCAAGTCAACAACCTGAAAATGTACTTTCCCGTCCGCTCCGGGATCTTCCTGCGCCAGGCGGGCTGGGTGAAGGCGGTGGACGACGTCTCCTTCAACATCTATCCCGGCGAAACGCTGGGGCTGGTGGGGGAATCCGGCTGCGGAAAATCCACCATCGGCAAAAGCATCGTGCGCCTGCTGAAGCCCACGGGAGGGTCCATCCTCTTCAACGGCCAGAACATCGCCACCCTTTCCCAGCGCAAAATGCGGCCCCTGCGGCCCCACATCCAGATGGTCTTCCAGGACCCTGCGGAATCACTCAACCAACGGCAATCCATCGGGCAGATCGTGGCGGAACCCTTCGTCATCCACCGAATGGGCACTCCGGCGGAACGCCGGGAATGGGTGCGCGGACTGCTGGACCGCGTAGGCCTGCCGGACAGCGCCATCGACCGCTTCCCCTTTGAATTTTCCGGCGGCCAGCGCCAGCGCATCGGCATCGCCCGCGCCCTCACGCTGAACCCCAGCCTCATTATTCTGGACGAACCCGTTTCCGCCCTGGACGTCTCCGTACAATCCCAGGTGCTCAACCTGCTCCTGGAACTCCAAGAGGAACGCAAGCTCTCCTACCTGTTCATCGCCCATGACCTGGCGGTGGTCAAACACATCTCCGACCGCGTGGCCGTCATGTACTTGGGAAAAATCGTGGAAATATCAGACGCGGAAACCATCTACCAGGCGCCCAAACACGCCTACACCAAAGCCCTGCTGGACGCCATTCCGGAACCGGACCCCGCCAAAGCCAACACGCACCAGCCGCTGCCGGGGGATGTGCCCTCCCCCATCAACCCGCCGCTTGGTTCCGCCTTCGGCCACCGCATCCAGCACCCCGCCTACCCGGAAACCGTGGGAGCGGACCTGACGCCCGTGGAAATAGAACCAGGCCACTGGGTAGCTCCGGACCCCTGCTCCCTGGAGCCGGAAGACTGGAACAAACTCCGCCAGAGATAAAACTCCGCCGGAAAATTAAAAGAAGAGCTGAACGTCAGAAAAACCGTCTTTCTGACGAAAAAATTCCCTTACCCTCCTTGTTTCCTGCAAGCATTCCCCCGCCCCCGCATTTCTGCTCCCCTCCCGCGATGGACCCCCCTCCTGAAACATAACGGAACGAGAATTTTCGCCAGCCGGGAAAAACACCCGCAAACAGTAAAAACTCCGAACCACCGGGCCAAAGCTTAAAAAGCGCGGAGCCGTCCGTCCGGCAATATCCTCAAAAACTGCTCTGTTTTCATCAGCAGGCTTTTCCAATTCTCCAAAATCCGGAATGGCATGACAGCCGGAACTTTCCGGGAAAGCATCCCGGAAAAAAGAAAAACAATAGAATCCGTCCTCCGCGCGAAACCGCTCACACGTAAATCCGCGGAACACGGGAACTGATGCTGGTCAGCACGTTGCTCGGAATGGTATTGGCGCGGCGCGTCAGCTCTTCCCAGCTCACATTGGGGCCCATGATCTCCACCAAGTCACCGGTATTCACCTGGTCCATGTATGTGACGTCCACCATGATCTGGTCCATGGTAATGCGTCCCAGAACGGGGCAATACTGGCCGTTGATATACACCCGCGCTCCCTGGTTGGACAAATACTGAAGATAGCCGTCCGCATAGCCGATGCCGATAGTCGCCACCTTCGTGCATCCCTTCGTGATATAGCAATGGTTGTAGGAAACGCCGTGATTGCCCGGCAACGTGCGTATCAGGGTAATGCGGCTGTAGAGCGTCAGCGTGGGACGCAGGTCCTTGTTGTGGGGAGACGGCATGGGGGAATACCCGTACAGGATTCTTCCCAGCCTCACCATGTTGGCGCAAGGCACCTTGTAATTGAACACGGCCGCGCTGCTGCACAAATGGCGGAACTTGTACTCGTGCCCTTGGGAAAGTTCATTCACCGCCTCCGCAAAGCCGCTGATCTGGCCGTGCGTGAAGGAAATATCGTCCGATGCCGCGGAAAGGTGGGAAAACACGCCTTCCAAATCCAGGAAAGTGAACTGCTTAAGCTTCTCCGTCAGGCCATGCAGTTCACTGGGCAGAAAACCGCTGCGCCCCATACCCGTATCCACGCCCAGGTGGACATGCACGGGCTTGTTGTACAGTCTCCCCAGGGAATTGAAATGTTCCGCCTCCTCCAGGCTGGAAAGGGCAGCGCGCCAGCCGTTCTGGACAATCTCCTCCCGCTCTCCCGCAAAACAGGGACCAAGAATGAACGGGCACGTTTTGGCCCCCGCATCCCGCACCCGGCAGGCTTCCGCCACGGTCGCCACGCCGAAAAAGGCGCAATCCTCGCCGTCCAAAGCCTTCACCACGCCTTCCAGACCGTGTCCGTAAGCCTCCGCCTTCACAATGGCCATCAAACGATGGTCCGGCATGATGCGGCGTACGACGTTGAGATTGTGCTTCAACGCACCGGTATCAATCTGGGCCCAGGCTCTGGGTGGGCTTGTGCAACTCATGCCCGGAGTGTAAAAAGACGGCCGATGTTCTACAAGCCGGAATTCAGCCACCATGCTCCCATTCCCGCCAAGAGCCCCGCAGAAACTTTTTTCCCGGAAGTTCGGGAAAAAAATCTTGCCAATTCCGGAGGGCTCCTATAGATTCTCCCCGTCCCAAACACGCGCGGTTAGCTCAGTGGTAGAGCACATGCTTCACACGCATGGGGTCACTGGTTCGAAACCAGTACCGCGTACCATCTTCATAAACGCCTTGGAATCAAACATTTCGAGGCGTTTTTTCTTTTTCAAAATTGCTCAACCAGCACCCATATCAGTACCTTGTTTTTTCTGATTCACACCTGTTTGAAGTTGTTCAAGGTGATTCTGAAAGTCAGCTGGAGTTTCAATTTCATGATCAGATCCGTTGCCTGATACCCCCCCTTGTACGAAAATAAGTGGAACGAATTCAGCCATTCGAAAGTTAAGAAGAAGCCGGCCTCACGGTATCCCTTTACCTTTTACACATCCGGAATACTCCCTCCTGTACTGGTCCCTGAAACATTAGATGCCGGGCCGGAGAATGAAAACGTTCGGAAGTGATACCTTCGCAGACTAATCCTGCCAAAGCAACGATGCATGACTAGCGTGGCTCGTCTATCGGTAGGAGAAGAATTCGAGTAATTTGTGCTCGTGTCTTAAAGATAATCAACAAAGAAATCTATTGATAAACAATTTTTTACAATCATCCTCCAAGGTTAGCGCAACGGTTTTGAAAT
>NZ_KQ971089.1:0-4910 GCF_001580195.1 Akkermansia sp. KLE1798 | reverse complement strand
ATCCCATTTGTTCGCGCAGGGCGTCGCGCTGGGCAGTGCCCAGGGCGTTGACCGTGGAGCCCGCTGCCGCCGCCATGGAACGAGCGGCCCCGGACAGGTTGCCGTTGCTGATCATGGTACTGACGCCATTCATGAATTGGGCCAGTTGAGAGTCGGAGTCCAGGTTTTTGCGGGCTTCCCAGAGCAGGCTGGCTCCGGCCGCGGAATTCCACGTACCGGCCGCAGGGGCGAAGAGGTTTTCCTGCCGGAGTGTGGCATTGAGCAGGATGTCGTTTCCGTCGCGGCTCAGGGTGGCGTCCTGATAATAGACGGCGAAGAGGCCGGATATCTGGGCGGCGAGGCTTTGCCCTTCTTCCAGGCCGCTGATGTTGTCGGTGGCGCTCATCAGGATGACGTCATGGAGGTCGTTTCCTGCGTTCATGGTGGCATTGCCTTCCATGTTGGAGAGGAGGAAGTTGGCTCCGTCCTGTATGGTGATGGTGGCCGCCGTCAGCATGGGAGCGTCAAAGGGGCCATCCTGATTGAAATTGTAGATCAATTCCGTCGTGGAACCGTTCTGGAAGGTGATGCTTTCCACGTTGAGCGTGGTGTTGGCGCTGCCCTGGGCGTCCCCGGTGGCTTCAATACGCAGGGTGCCGTTGTTTTCGGCGGTGATGCTGTTGTAGTTCAGCGTGGGGGCGTCCGCGGTGCCTTTCAGGACCAGAATGCCTCCGTCACGGACGGCGAGGTTGTAGTTCGCATTGCCGGTTTGCAGGCATTGGGTGGTTTTCCCGGAGATGTTCAGGGTGCCGTCGCCTTCTAGAGTACCGGCGAAGGTTCCGGCGGAAGATGTCGCCGAGGAGATGGAGAGACTGCCTCCGTTCATGGACAGGGCGCCGGTTCCGGAGAGGCTGCTGATGGTGCCGGCTTCTTTTCCGGAGAGGTTCAGCGTGCCGTTGGCGGTGACTGCGGTTCCGTCCAGCCGGGCTTCTCCGCTCAGGGACAGTTCCGCCCCTTCCTGAATGCGGAGGGAGCCGGTTCCGGTGATGGTGCCGTAATCCATGCTGCTTGTTCCGGTCAGGTCGAGAGCGCCCTTAATAGTCAGGGTGCCTCCGGCTTCCGTGGCGGTGAGGATTCCGATTCCGGCGTTGCCGTTAATGGTCAGGCCGCCTCCTTCCAGCGTGAGGGTGCCCAGGGAGTTTTCCGCGCCGTTGAGTACGATGCCGCCTTCACGCAGAGTAAGGGTTTCCATGTTCATCGTTCCTCCAACCGTCAGTGTCCCGGTTCCTTCCTTGATGAAGGCAACGTTGCTGCCTCCCGTGATGCTGCCTCCCATGACGGTATCCTGGCCGGCCGGGTCAATGTCGTCTTCTCCCGTCGTCATTTCTTTGTTGTTGAGAATGACGACGGCCGTGCCATCTCCGGTGTTGTTGACGACCAGGCTGCTGCCGGAGGCTCCTATCAGGTTGTTGATTTTAGCTCCTTCGCCGTCTTCTTCTCCAGGAGTTCCAGCCAGGTTGACCGTCAAGGTCTGGCCACTGCCGATGACAACGCCGGCGTAGCCGGAGAGCGTTTGATAGGAGTTGACTTCGTGAGCGTTTCCTCCTTCCGCCTGCACGCGGTAGAGGCCGGTGGCCGCTCCGCTGAGCACCAAGCTGCCACCGTCCGTTCCTGTGACCCGGATGCCGTAGTTGGTCAGAAGGTCGGTAGTGAAGGCAATGTCGCCCAGGTTACCGACGGTCAGCGTTCCGCTGGTCAGGGTCAGGTAGCTGGAGGTGTCGTCGGTTTTGTGGTCCAGCAGAAGGTTGACAACGGCGTCGTTGCTCAGGTCCAGCGTCAGCCCTTCTCCCGCAATGGCCAGGTTCGGGTCGCTTCCCGTTCCGCTGCCGTTGCTGATGACAGCGTCGGATGCTTGCGTATCCTGGCCGATGTTTTCCGTCCCAAGGGCAATGGTAAGCCCGTCCAGGCCTCCTTCTCCTACAGTTACGGATCCGGTGACTCCGGTCAGACGGGAGCCGGCGGCGATATTCAACGTCCCCTTCATATGGCTGCCGTCGGCTCCGGAGAGGTTCAGGCTGCCTTCCATGATGGAAATTCCTTCCGTGATTCCGCCGAGGATGGTTTCTGCTTCTGCCGCGTCTGCCCCGAGTTTCAGGTCTCCCGCTCCGGTTTTGGTCAGGGCCGGGCTGTCGGTCAGCGCGTAGATGGTGGCGGAGCTCCCTTCTCCGCTAACGTTGATTTTGTCAAATTGGGTGAAGGTTGTGTGTTGGAAGTCCGTGGCTCCAAAGCTTCCCTTGAGTTCGAGCGTCCTGTCTCCCCCTACCGTCGCTCCGGCGCTTCCTCCAATGATGATGCCGCCTTCTTCCCCTTCTGCTCCAAAGACGCTTCCTTCCGTCAGAGAGACGAGTACGTCGCCTCCTACCGTGCCGCAGTTGCCTGCCCCGTAGATGTCGCCCAGGTAGGTCCCCGCCCCAAGGGTGACGGTGACGCTGCCGCCAATGCTGACGGGCAGGGCTGCGGCGTCTTCCGCCGTCCATGTGCTTCCTCTCCAGGAGCCGCCCACGATCATGCCTGTGAAGGTGGAGCCTCCGTCAATGGAGACGCCGGTGTTTCCGTTGGTGGTCAGCGTGGTGCCGTTCCCCCAGTTCCAGAAAGAGCCGCCCATGATGTTGCCCGTGAAGATGACTCCTTCTTTCCCGGTGATGGTGACGCTTGAACTGCCTTCCACTTTTTGTATGCCTCCGTTGCTTACGGATTTCGTGTTTGCGTAACTGCCCCCATAGATGTTTTTGACGAAGTTGTTTTGCCCGTCTGTGCCGGAGAGTTCCGCATTGCTTAAATCAACAGTTACCGAGGTGCTGCCTTGGATTGTCGTCCCTGAAACCTGGTTGGCCGTCCATGCGCTGCCGCCCGTGATGAAGTTCTGGTCTGTTACGTTGCCGAAGTCTCCCAGGTTGACGGTCGCGTTGTTGCTATACTGGATGTTGGTGACCAGGACGTTTGTGTTTCCTGTGATGATGGTGACGGCATTATGGGAGGAAGTGCTTCCTCCGATGATGGCTCCGGCCACGATGGCTTTATCCTTGACGGTAACGTTTGTGCTGCCCGTCAGGGTGGTGCTCGCTCCCTTGGTGTTCCCGCCGATGACGTGTTCCGCCGTGGCGTTTCCAGAGAGCTGCACATGGGTGTCCCCAGTCAGCGTGCTGGTCTGGAGGTTGGTGCCCCATTCATTGGTGACACCTCCGGCGATGATGCCGAATGCTCCTCCGTTGATGTCTATCCATATGTCCCCCTGGTAGTTGAGGTTGCCGGACGGCAGGGTCGCCCCGCTGTTGTATACCCCGGACAGGTTGATTTTAGTTCCGCCGGTGTTGGTGATTTGATAGACTTTGTCCCCGCTGGTCGTCAGGGTCCCGTTCAGATATCCCAGGCTGACGTTGGCCGCACTCCCCTCCCCAAGAGCCAGCGTAAAGGCGTTCTTGACCGTTTCTTCCAATGCCCCTCCCTCTCCCGCAGATACCCACGTCACACGGGATATCGCCTCGTCTTCTATCGTCAGCACGCTGCCTTCTATACTATATTGCCCTGTCTCTAATCCCGTAACGGTAAAATTCGTACCGAGGTTGTTTCCTAAATCAAACGTGTATCCCTGTTCTCCCTCCACCAGGCTGTCAAGCGCGCCGCCGATGTCAATGGTGCCTGAAGTGAAAGTTACATTTTCCTTGGTAAAGGAGGATCCGGATTCCGTATAGGTTAGCTTGGCTCCGTCAATGGCTGCGTTTTTCAATACGCCGGTGCCGTTCATGTTCAGAACGGCATTTGCCCCCAGAGTGGCGGAGGTGAAATCCAGCGTTCCTCCTGCCATGGTGATTATTCCGGAATAAGCCAAGGAAGAATTATTGATATTCAGGATGCCTCCTTGGGCCGTGATATTCGCGTTGATGACGGTTCCCGTCAGGTTTTGCGTACCTGTTCCGGCCATAATCAGATTTATTCCTCCCGTGGGAGTAGTGTTGCCGTTTACTCCGGAATGCTGCGTGGTTGCCCCGATACTTCCCCCATACGTGTAATTTCCGTTACCCGTCAGGGTAAGATTCGCTCTGGAGGAATTAGCCGACTGGACGCGCCCCTTATGTGTTCCGCTGAAGCCGTCGGCATCATTTAAACCGGCCAGAGAGGCGGCATTGGAAATTTGCAACGTCAGGGCGCTGGAACTTTGATTGATTGAGCCTGACAAATCTACCGTTGCGTTGGCGAGAGCCATTCCCGTAATCTGGAGAATGGCGCCGCCGGGCTGCGTCCCCTTCTGGGAAAGGATAATGTTCCCGGAAAAACTGCTTTCTTGGGAACCAAGCACAAACTTGGAGGCATAGCCGGCATTGCCGTTAGCCGCTACCAGCGTTAAATTTCCTTCTCCGGCAAATGCCCCGTTCAAATTGATGGTACAGCCGCCGTTCGCATTCTGATTAATGGTAAACGAGGAGCCTGCTCCGATATAAAGTCCTGTGGAATAATTGTTGTTTCCTGAATTTACATCAAGGTTGACGGATTGGCTCCCAGTAACTGAATACTCATTGGCGGGCTCATTGTTATTAAAGGTGGAGTCCGCTCCCCATGCGGGGGATTCAGATGTTGGGACGGCCAGGGAAACACTGGTGTAACAAGCCAGAACAGCCGCCAGCAGAGCAATAGGCAGGTGTAGACGCATTTTTGTTGTGGTGTTAATTTTTATGTATTTATGCATAATAATACGGATTTGAAATTCGATAAAGATTTAGATTTATTTTGGGAAATATCTAAATCATTAATAGTGATATTATTGAATATGTATTCACATAGTTTCTCCCTTTCTTTCCTGCTTCTTCTTCACTCTTCTCATCTTTTCTAAAACGTTTTCATATCAAAAATTTTCGTTGACTTCGGATTTCAAA